>CAMNGN010000004.1 GCA_946538475.1 uncultured Blautia sp. | reverse complement strand
TGCAGGAGTGGCGGAATTGGCAGACGCGCAGGCTTCAGGTGCCTGTGGTCGCAAGATCGTGTGGGTTCAAGTCCCATCTCCTGCATTTTTTGTTGCTTTTTTCCGAAAACGGCATAACTGATAAAACGGGCGACGATCCTGCAGGATCACCGCCCGTTTATTATTGCATAGGCATGTATCTTCAGAAGAGGCACATCCCGCCGCTCCCGGAAAGCCGGTCCTGGCCTTCTGAGAGCATCCGCAATTCTCCTTGCGGAAGCTTAGGATTCTTCCGGCACCTCTTCCGGATCAGCCATTAATGCCTCATGGTAACGATTCAGAATCATATTCTGAATGATTTCACGTGTCTCAGAGTTGATCGGGTGCGCAATATCGCGGTATTCACCGTCTGCAGCCTTCCGGCTGGGCATGGCTATGAAAAGTCCTTTGTCCCCTTCGATCACCTTGATATCGTGAACCACAAATTCATCATCTATCGTGATCGAAACCACTGCCTTCATTTTTCCTTCTTTTGCTACTTTTCTAATGCGCACATCTGTGATATTCATTTTCTTGTGTTCTCCTTTCATTTTTCAGGATCGCACGTTGCTACAACGACATTGTTTTTCAGTCAGATCTTTATACAGCAAATCTGTCATTGTTTTCAACAACGATTTTTACCCCGTCCTCGCCGCAGTAATATGAATTTGCCTTTATCGTATCTCTGCTCTCTACTATACAGTTTTCTATGTGTGTATTATCTCCGAGATATACACTGTTCAAAATCACCGAGTTTTTGATCACGCAATTGTTTCCTACGTAAACATCTTTAAACAGGACCGAATTGCGGACTTCACCGTTGATGATGCAGCCGCTGGACACCAGGCTGTTCTTTACCACCGCTCCCGGATTGTATTTTGCGGGAGGCAGGTCGTCGATACGCGTCTTGATGAACGGTGCCTGTTTAAAGAAATAGTTGCGGATCTCCGGATCCAGAAAGGCCATATTCGTTTTATAATAAGAATCCGCCGTGGAGATGTTGCTCCAGAACGTATCTATCTTATAACCGTAGATTCTTTTCAGGTTCTTATAACGGATCAGGATATCCCGCACAAAATCGTTGCGGCCTTCCTGCCCCGCCTTTTCGATCAGCTCGATCAGCTGTCTGCGTCTGATGATATAGATACCCGTAGATACGGTATTGTAAGGCGAAACCATCGGTTTCTCCTCAAATTCCTCGATACGGCAGTCCTCGTTCATCCTGAGGACACCGAATCTCTCGATTTCGGACTGATCATTGCAGGTCGTGCACACGACCGTGATGTCCGCTCTTTTAGCGATATGATACTCAAGAACTTTGTTATAGTCGAGTTTATACACGCCATCGCCCGAAGCAATGACGACGTACGGCTCATGACTGTTGCGCAGGAAGTCCAGATTCTGATAGATCGCGTCTGCAGTTCCCTGATACCAGAGACTGTTTTCTTTTGTGATCGTGGGCGTGAATACGAACAGTCCGCCCTGTTTGCGGCCGAAATCCCACCATTTTGACGAGCTCAGGTGCTCATTCAAAGAACGGGCATTGTACTGGGTGAGCACAGCCACTTTATTGATATGGGAATTTGCCATGTTGCTGAGTGCAAAATCTATTGCACGATAGCTGCCGGCGATCGGCATAGCCGCGATCGCCCGCTTGTTGGACAATTCCCGCATACGGTTATTGTTGCCGCCGGCCAATATGATCCCTATCGCTCTCATGCCACGTCACCATCCTTTTTATCGATCACCTTGCCGCCCCCGAGAACTCCGTCAGGATAATCTCCGGAAGACGTCACACCGGAGATCGCCGTATTCCTTCCGATCTTCACGTTGTCCGGGATCACACTGTGCTCCCCGATCACGGCAAGTCCGAAAGAATAGACCGCAGGTTTCACCTCATTGGGAACTTCCTCTCCGAAACCGATCACATCTCCTTTTCCGACCGTGACATCCTCGGCGATGATCGCCTTATCGACAATGGTATTGTCGCCTATCACGGTATTTCTCATGATGATGGAGTCATGAACCACAGCGCCGTGACCGATGATCACGTTCGGCCCGATCACCGAATTATGAACTTCGCCGTAAATTTCGGCTCCTTCACCGATCAGGCAGCGGTTGATCACCGCCTCGTCCGAGATATACTGCGGTGGGATGATGTCTCCTTTTGTGTAGATCCTCCAGAACTCTTCGTACAGGTTAAATTCGGGGATGATATCGATCAGCTCCATATTGGCTTCCCAATAGGAACCGAGTGTTCCGACATCTTTCCAGTAGCCGTTGTACTCATAGGCAAACAGCCGCTGTCCTTTTTCTCTGCAATAAGGAAGGATATGCTTTCCGAAGTCGCAGCCGTTCTGATCTTTAAGAGCGATCAGCGCCTCTTTCATCACTTCCCAGTTGAAGATATAAATACCCATGGATGCAAGATTGCTCTTCGGATGCTCCGGCTTTTCCTGGAATTCGGTTATCCTTCCGGTCTCATCGGCCACCATTACGCCAAAACGGCTTGCCTCTTCGATCGGAACAGGCATACAGGCGATAGTCACATCGGCTTTGTTGGCTTTGTGGAAGTCCAGCATCACCTCGTAATCCATCTTGTAAATATGGTCGCCGGAGAGGATAAGCACATAGTCGGGATGGTATTCCTGCATATACTCCATGTTCTGGTATATCGCATTTGCGGTACCCGTATACCATTCGCTGTTCTCGCTCTTCTCGTAGGGAGGAAGGACCGTAACCCCTCCTTCGTTTCGATCGAGGTCCCAGGGAATACCGATGCCGATGTGCGTATTCAGTCTGAGCGGCTGATACTGGGTGAGAACACCGACAGTGTCAATGCCCGAATTGATACAATTGCTCAGCGGAAAATCTATAATACGGTATTTGCCGCCAAAAGCAACGGCAGGTTTTGCTACTCTTTCAGTCAGCACCCCAAGCCGGCTCCCCTGCCCTCCTGCAAGAAGCATGGCAATCATCTCTTTTTTTATCATGCAATCACCTCTTGTATGTTATAATAACATATTATACCACACCTCGAACCATTAGTGAACATAATTTACAATAATTTTAGTTTTATTTTCAATTTTTTATCGTTATTGACTATAACAGTTATTTTTATCGATGTACAGTCTTGAAAACCCTTCTTCTCTTAAGGTTTTCATGATCGTTTCCCGCTCAAAGACCCTCTTTTCATTTTTTCCTTTTCGCGGTATAATATATTCCCATCATTATCAGTATCTCCGCACCGAAAACATAAAGGAGTATTTCAGTATGTATCAGATAGATTTTAACAGACCGCAAAACGTTCATTTTATAGGGATCGGCGGCATCAGCATGAGCGGACTGGCCGAGATCCTGGCCGGCAGAGGCTTTAACGTGACAGGGTCTGATGCAAAGCAGAGCCCGCTTACCCTCTCTCTGGAAAAGAAAGGTATCCGCGTGTTCTACGGACAGCGCAGTTCCAACATCCTTCCCGAGACCGAACTGGTCGTCTATACCGCCGCCATACATCCGGACAATCCCGAGTTCAAAGAGGCAGCGGCGCGCAGTCTTCCCATGCTCACAAGGGCTGAGCTGCTCGGGCAGATCATGCGCAATTACAGAACGCCCATCGCCGTTTCCGGCACCCACGGCAAGACTACGACCACCTCCATGCTGGCCTCCGTGCTTCTTGCCGCAGAGGCAGACCCGACCGTGACCGTCGGAGGCATTCTTCCTGCCATCGGCGGAAACATCCGCGTAGGCGGCTCCGACATTTTTGTGGCGGAAGCCTGCGAATACACCAACAGCTTTCATAAGTTTTTCCCCAGGATCAGCATCATCCTCAATATGGATGCCGATCATCTCGACTTTTTCAAAGACATCGATGATATACGCAGGTCTTTCCGAAAATTCGCGGAGCTTCTGCCCGAGGACGGCGTGCTGATCATCAATGCCGATACTCCGGAGTATGAAAGGATCATCGAAGGGCTTCCCTGCAGAGTCATCACATACAGTCTGCACGGGGATACCGATTATCGTGCGTCCGACATCACCTATGATAAATACGGGCGTCCTTCCTTTACCGTGATCAGAAAAGACGGGCGAAAAGCCGGAAGTTTTTATCTTCGTGTCCCGGGCGAGCACAATGTATCCAACGCGCTTTCCGTCATTGCGGCCTGCGAGGTCCTGCAGATGCCTGCGGAAGCGATAGTCAAAGGGCTCGGCAGCTTCAGCGGAACAGACAGACGTTTTCAGCTTAAGGGCGAGATCGGCGGCGTTACCGTGATCGATGACTATGCGCATCATCCGACCGAGATAAAGGCCACTTTAAGAGCTGCGGCCGGCTATCCCCACAAGAAACTCTGGTGCGTGTTCCAGCCGCATACATATACCCGCACCAAAGCCCTGCTCAATGAATTTGCGGATGCACTTTCTTTGGCTGACCATGTGGTGCTTGCCGAGATCTATGCAGCCAGAGAACAAAACACCATCGGCATCTCTTCTGCGGACCTTCAGGAAAAGATCGCCGCTCTGGGTACACCGTGTGAATATTTCTCCACCTTCGACGAGATAGAGAATTACCTTCTGTCAAACTGCGAGAGCGGAGATCTGCTGATCACCATGGGCGCCGGAGATGTAGTCGCGATAGGCGAACACCTTCTCGGCAAATAAACCATATTAACCTTCCTTATTAAGCAGAGGTTTTTAAATGTCAATCATACGACTCACCGGCCGGCAGAGCGGTTTTACTCCTCTGCCCGATGAATTTATAGAAAATTATATGGCTCCGGCCAACGGAGAATTCGTAAAAGTCTATATATGTCTTCTGCATATCTCGTTCAGTGCCGGGGGAGTTTTTAATTCTGAGGCGGTAGCCGATCTTCTCAGCTGTACCGAAAAAGATGTGCTTCGTGCGCTCAAATACTGGGCCGATAAAGGGCTCATCTCCCTTTCTGTTTCCGGGCAGGGAGATATCGAATCCATCGCCGTGCTCCCGGTTCCTGCGCCCGCAGCCGAACCCGCGGTATCTGTCAGAGACGCCGGGAACAGCAGTGCTGCACCCGCAGACACCTCCGGCACTCAAAGTAAGCGCGAAACGGTACTGACTGCCGAGCGCATCGAAGAGCTGCGGCAGAACAAGGCCGTGGAAGAGCTCCTCTATGTTGCCGAGCAGTATATCGGCAGGCCGCTTTCCTCAAATGAAATCAGAAGGCTTCTTAAGCTGTACGATCCCGACGGCATGTCCGCCGATCTGATTCAGTACCTGATCGAGTACTGTGTCAGCCATGGCCATAAAAGCATACGTTATATGGAGACGGTCGCCCTCGCCTGGCAGAAAGAAGGCATCACTACGGTTTCGGAGGCACAGCAGGCCGCTTCCTGCTACAGCAAGGACTATTTTCCGATCATGAAAGCTCTGGGCATCACCGGAAGGAACCCCATACCCGAAGAGGTCTCGTACATGAGGACCTGGTATGACGATTACGGTTTTTCTTCGGAACTGATCAAAGCGGCGTGCAGCAGGACAGTCATGAATACGGGCCAGTCCAGTTTTCAATACACGGACCGTATCCTGTCAGACTGGAAAAAGCAGAATGTGAAAACTCTCGCGGACGTTCAGGCGCTGGACAGCAAACATCAGAGCAAGAAGGAATCCGCGGCAAAGAAGCCCGCAGGCGTGCGGCAGGGAAACCGGTTCAACAATTTCCCGCAGCGCCGGTACGATTTCGATGAATATGAAAAACAGCTTATCAGCAAGTAAGGAGCGATAAAGTGGCACTTAGGAATGATCAATATGACCTGATCATGCGGGAATACAGCCGCAGACAGAGCGCTGACCGTCACATCCTGCAGCAGCACGAGGCAAAGGCCTACGGCCTTATCCCCGAGCTCATGTCGATCGACCGGCAGATCGGCGCCATCTCCGCCGCGCAGATCAGAGAATCACTGCAGTCCGGAAAAGCGGCGGACACCGGCAGACTGCGCGAACAGATCGCTCAGCTGGAGCAAAAACGCAGGTCGCTGCTGCAGCAGGCCGGGTTTCCCGAGGATTACCTTGATATGCCTGCCTTCTGCCCTGCATGTGCCGACACAGGCTATCTGGAGGACGGCAGCAGATGCTCCTGTTTCAGGCAGCTCGAGATCAGCCTGCTTTACGGGCAGGAACACCTGAGCGAGGTTCTTGCCGCCGAGACCTTCGATTCGTTCTCGCTGGACTGGTACCGGAACGAAGATATAGACAGCGCGACCGGGCTCTCTTCCCGTGAGCTTGCCGTCAAGGCGCTGCAGACCGCAAAAAGTTTTACCGCAAACTTTGACGACTGCTTTGCCAATCTTTTCTTTTACGGTGATACCGGCGTGGGCAAAACGTTTCTCTCGCACTGCATTGCCGGCGAGCTGCTGAAAGCCGGACGGAGCGTCCTCTATTTTACTTCGTTCGAACTTTTCGACAAAATGGCAGGCGCCGCGTTCGACCATGACAGTTCCAAGGAGGATGACAGCATTCTGTTCGACTGCGATCTTCTCATCATAGACGACCTGGGAACAGAGCTCACAAACGCCTTTGTCTCCTCACGTCTGTTTTTATGCATCAATGAGCGGCTGGCAGCCAAAAAGCCCACGGTGATCTCCACCAACCTGACGCTCCACGATTTTTCGGAGGTGTATTCGGAACGAACGTTTTCGCGCATCGCAGGCGCTTATCATATGTGCAAACTCATAGGTAAAGATATACGAATTCAGAAAAAGCTGAACGGAGGAAACTGAACATGGCAAAACTTACCCCTGACGGAATGGCCGCACTGCCGGTCGGAAGACTTGGACTCATACCGCTTGAAAGCAGCGAAATACTGGGAGAACGTGTGGATAAATGGCTGGTAAAATGGAGGAAGGAGCGGGACCACAGCGCTCTCGATTCGTTCATGTTCGAAGGATACCAGCGTGATACGTTCAGGATCAAAGTGGAAAATCCGCGTTTCGGCTCCGGTGAAGGCAAAGCCGTGGTGTGTGAGTCCGTCCGCGGAGACGATGTCTATATTCTTCTGGATGTGTGCAACTACAGCCTCACCTATTCCATCGCCAAATTTACTAACCTCATGTCTCCGGACGATCATTTTCAGGATCTCAAGCGTGTGATCGGAGCCATCGGAGGCAAGGCGCGCAGGATCAACGTGATCATGCCGTACCTCTACGAGAGCCGTCAGACCATCCGCAGCGACAGAGAGTCTCTGGACTGTGCCACCGCGCTCCAGGAACTGATCGATATGGGTGTAGAGAACATCATCACCTTTGACGCACACGACGGGCGCATTCAGAATGCCACCCCGCTGCACGGGTTCGAGACGATCCAGCCCTCCTATCAGTTTATCAAAGGCCTGCTGAACCATATCGACGATCTTCACATCGATAATGACCATTTTATGATCATCAGTCCGGACGAGGGAAGTATGAACCGTGCCATCTATCTGGCCAACATTCTGGGCGTGGACATGGGCATGTTCTATAAGAGGCTGGATTACTCAAGATATGTAAACGGACGCCATCCGATCGCCGCCTATGAATTTCTGGGGCCCTCCCTCTCGGGCAAAGACCTCATTCTCATAGACGACATGATCTCTTCGGGAGATACCTGCCTCAAGATCGCTTCTCTTCTTAAGGAGCGCAACTGCGGCAGAATATTCATATGTTCCACTTTCGGAATCTTTACGGACGGGTTTGAGAAGTTTGACGCCGCATATGCAAACGGCGTATTTGACAGGATGCTCACGACCAATCTTGTCTATCAGGATCCCGAGCTGTTAGAAAAGCCGTATTACCTCTCGGTAGATATGAGCAAATATATCGCGCTCATCATCGATACGCTGAATCATGATCTCTCGATCAGCCATCTGCTTAATCCGGTGGACCGTATCAAACGGTGCGTGCAGGCTTACCGGGATAACGGGTGTAAGGCGCTGGGCGGACAGTGAAGTGGAACAGGGGGACGGTTCCTCGTTCCATGGGTGAAAATATTTTGCCGGGCATAATATTTCGACCCATGGAACGAGGAACCGTCCCCCTGTTCCACTTCACAGCAGAATCTCATTGAACGGTATCCCGTCCCCCCTCAGCAGCTCGGCCTCACGCCCGCTGCACGTACTGATCATCACCTGTCTGTCCTCATTATGCAGCCACCGAAGCAGCGCCTGCAGCCTGTCCTCATCATAGCTGCCGAACACGTCATCCAGGATCACCGGAAATGGTGTGTCCCCGCAGAACAACTCGCCCGCGGCCATCCTGAGAGCAAAGTAGATCTGCTCCAGCGTGCCACGGCTCAGCCGTTCCAGCGGAACGACCCTCTCTTCGGTATTCACGGCCATCTTCAGATTTTCATCCATCAGCACTACGGAATACTTTCCTCCGGTTATCCCCGAAAGGATCCTGGAGGTGCGCGTTCTCAGATGCATTCCTATCCTGGCATTGATATTTCCCGATAAAGCGGTGATGGTCTCCAGCGCAAGGCTGAGTGCCTTGATCTCCCGCTGCTCCGAGGACTCCTGATACAGGGCATCTTCCCCTTCGTCAAGCTCCTCCTGCATGTTTTCTATGGCAGAACGTTTTTCGGCCAGTGCCTGTTTGGTATGTTCGAGGTCCCAGGACATTTTGGCGTAGCGCTCTTCCCACTTTGCCTTGTACTCCCCGATCCTGTCGATCTCTCTCAGTGCAGAGTTTCTTTTGAACACGCCAAACACAAGGATCAGCACAGCCGCAGCAGCGGAACATACTTTGAACGCAGGCTGTTTCAGCACTATCGCAGCGATGACCGGAAGCACGGCTGCGATCACGGAAAGCAGGAGATACGTCTGTGCATTCTGCTGCATTTTCTGCATTTTTACATCAAAAGCATTTTCTCCCTCACCGGCAGGACTCATCTCTTTCATCCTGTGCCGGATGGCTTTCTCCCGCTTCTGCAGCTTCTTTTCTTCTTCCTCCAGATAACCGATCCCTGAACGTATCCTGATCTGCTCGGCTTCCAGAGCCTTCTTTCTGCGGTTTTCCTGCACCTGATACCCTTTTCGGGTCATCTTGAGCATCTGCGATGCCCTCTCGATATCGATCGTACTGTCGGCGCTTCCTTCATAGCCGGCCATATAGTTCTGCAGCTCACGCACAAGATTCTGACCGGTAACACTCTTCATCTGTCCGACAGAAACCGTATTGTCGTAGACAGCCTCGCTGACATTTCCCAGTATCTCGTCCAGCGCTCCCTCATCGGGGTCGACAAGTGCACCTGTGTCCTCGCACAGCAGCTCGCCGAAACGCCTTTCACGGCTGAAATTGCGGGTGAGCCTGTAGGACATCCCTCCGGCCTCGAACCATATGGTCCCACCGTATTCTCCCGGATTTTCCCAGGGTTCATAGGTCCGGTAAATGTCATTCGCGGCTGCCCTTCCCCGCTGCCTCGGGATGCCGTAGAGCATCCCTTTGATAAACGTATGCACCGTGGTCTTCCCGCTCTCGTTCTCGCCGTAAAGCACATTGATCCCTTCCGAAAGATCGAAGGTTCTGTTATGAATTTTCCCAAAATTATGGATCGTGATCTTTTTGATCAGCATCTTCCGCATCTCTCCTCGAATGATGCTCCGCATCAGAGCTTCGATTCTACCGCATACTCGTTTCCAGCAGAGCCTGAAGGCCATAATCAAGTGCCTTTTCTTCGACTTCCGTTGTATCTTTTAAAGAAAAATACCGGATATAATCGCCGACCAGCGTTCCGGCGTATTTCTTCTCCAGCATTTCCAGATCGTACATGAGCCTCGACTCGTCCCGGATGTCCACTATATTTCCGCAGTTCTTCAGTTTTTCCGGAAGCAGCATCAGATCGGGGGATCTTTGACCGGTGAGCACGACACGGTAGATGTTCTGCAGCCCGCTCTCCGCGATCATGTCCGACAGTGTATCTTCCAGATCGTTCTGCGTGGTCTCTTCATCCAGTTCGAGGGTGATATCTTCGTATGTCCTTGCTGCGGCCGGCACAAATCTGGTATGAATGATACCGTCATCGTCGGTAAACCCTTCCACATAGCCATGCGGGCCGGTCTCATTTCTGTCCAGCGGTTCGGGCGACCCGGGGTAGATGATCCGGTCCTTGACGATGACCTGCGGCTTATGGATGTGTCCGAGAGCAACATAGTCAAATCCGGCCGACGCAAGGGCCGTAAAATCAATGGGGACATGCTTTTCGTCCCCTCCATGTGCCAGAAGGATATGATATCCGTCTCCTTCTTCGGGACAGACATCCCGCAGAAGGGGTTCTCTGATCTCATTTTCGCACAGACTGAAGCCGTAGACCGTCACCGGCATACGGTCATCATCGATGCACATTACTTCTTCGCTGTCGAAGAAAACCACATTTTCCGCCCATTTAAACGAACGATAGGCAGAACCGGCGTCCAGATGATCATGATTTCCGGCAATGATATATACATTTGTCTCGGGTATGGCGGCAAAAAGGCTGTTGACCTCTCTCAGTTCTTTGCGCAGCGGCCGGCGGTGAAACAGATCGCCGGAGATAAATAACAAATCCACCGGATTCTCGCGGATTCCCGCGATGATCCGGCGGAATGTCGTCCATATCTCTTCCTCCCGGCTGCCGCTCCACGCGGTCCCTCTGTCGGGGACCGCGCCAAGATGTACATCTGCCAGATGAATAAATTTCAAGAGACTTTTCCTCCTGCAGTAAAAGCGAATCGGACACTCAGGACATTACAGATCGCAGTTGTTGACTGTTCTCGGGAACGGGATCACGTCGCGGATATTTCCCATTCCGGTGAGATACATGATCATACGTTCAAAGCCAAGGCCGAAGCCGGCATGTCTTGTTGTCCCATATTTGCGAAGATCGAGATAGAAGCTGTAATCTTCTTCTTTCATTTTGAGCTCATCCATACGGAGCTTCAGTTTTTCGTAGTCATCCTCTCTCTGGCTGCCGCCGATGATCTCGCCGATCCCCGGAACCAGGCAGTCCATAGCGGCTACCGTCTTGCCATCCTCGTTCAGCTTCATGTAGAATGCTTTGATCTCCTTCGGATAGTCTGTGACGAACACCGGTTTTTTGAATATCTCTTCTGTCAGGTATCTTTCATGCTCTGTCTGCAGGTCGCAGCCCCAGAACACTTTGTATTCAAAGCGGTCGTTGTTCTGTTCCAGAAGCTTGACGGCTTCGGTATATGTCACATGGCCGAACTCGGAATTCACCACATGATTCAGGCGGTCGAGCAGGCCTTTATCTACGAAGGAATTGAAGAAATTCATCTCCTCGGGAGCGTTCTCGAGCACATATCTCATGACATATTTGAGCATATCCTCCGCCAGGTCCATGTCGTCCTGCAGATCGGCAAAAGCGATCTCGGGCTCGATCATCCAGAATTCCGCCGCATGACGGGTCGTGTTGGAATTCTCGGCCCTGAAGGTCGGGCCGAATGTGTAGATGTTTCTGAACGCCTGTGCAAAGGTCTCGCCGTTCAGCTGTCCGCTGACGGTAAGATTGGTCGGCTTGCCAAAGAAGTCCTGCGAATAATCGACATTTCCTTCTCCGTCCCGGGCCGGATCGCCGATGTTCAGCGTCGTCACCTGGAACATTTCTCCCGCACCCTCTGCGTCACTGGCCGTGATGAGCGGAGTGTGAACATACACAAATCCTCTTTCCTGGAAGAATTTGTGGATCGCATATGCACACAGCGATCTTACGCGGAACACAGCCTGGAAGGTGTTTGTGCGGGGACGAAGGTGTGTGATGGTACGCAGATATTCCAGAGAATGGCGTTTCTTCTGCAGCGGATACTCGGGCAGTGACTGTCCTTCTACCGTAACGCTGTCCGCCTGGATCTCAAAAGGCTGCTTCGCGTCGGGAGTCGCAACCAGTGTTCCTTCTACGATGATGGCCGCACCTACGTTCAGTTTGGCGATCTCTGTAAAGTTGTCCAGCGTATCATGGAACACGATCTGCAGTGTCTCAAAAAAGGTACCGTCATGCAGCACGATAAATCCAAAAGCTTTGGAACCGCGTACGGAACGGACCCATCCTCCGACCGTCACCTTTTTATCCAAATACTCCTCGCGGTTTCTGAAAATTTCTTTGATCGTTGTCAGTTTCATCTTACTTAATTCCTCTCCGTATTTCTATTTGAGTTTTAGCAATACTTTAATGGAAAGATTGCCAAATGTAAATAGTTATCCTCAAAAAAGTGGTGCTATCAGCTGATGTAACTGATAAAAATATTGCCAGCCTTTTCGAACAGTTCGGTGCTGTCATTCATACCGAACGGTGTCACTTCACGCGTTTCGGGGTCATACAGCCATGTATTATATTCATCGTACCCGACGATCACCGTGCTGGTATTCGGCCCGGTTTTCGCCACGACCGCCCGCTGCGCGCTGATCTCGTACAGCACACTGTCCAGAGAGCATCCCGACAGATCGATGACTTTTGCCGTATCCCCAAGGCTCTCCTGAAGCTCCTCCGCATCCCAGCTTCCGGTGCGGAAAAGATAGGGAATATCATCGATGTTCAGCATGATCTGCGTCTTGCGGTTGCCTCGCTCCCATATGTACTGCTGCCCGCGGTTGAGCACGACACCCATCTGCTCATCGGCAGACCGGACTGCCTCGGCAACGTCTGTGGTGACCAGGCGAAGTCCGCCGCCCGCATATACATAGTACACGTCATCCCTCGGAACGATGGTGTCCAGAAGCGCCTCGTGATCCTGAGCATTGCGGAATCTCGCATAGACGATAAGCGGTTTGTCGGTACCCGGCCTTTTTCCTGTCGAAAGCCTGACCCGCATTCCCGTACGGCTCGTGCTTGTCAGCTCGACCGCGATGGTGCCGGCCGCCGCTTTTTTATTGTTCATGATATTGTCTTTCTGAGTTACTTTGTAACTGTTCTCGGTCTTTTCCGCAAGATCGAATTCCATCAGCGTCCCGTTTATCTCCGGGTCCATGACATACAGTCCGGCCTGATGATAAACCTTCTTCTGTTCTCCTTCAAAACTCTCGATGAAGAAAGTGGAGATACCTTCACGGATATGCCCATTGACATCTTCGACGATGTCTTCGTTATTGACGATGCCGTAGATCAGGTCCTCATTCATATACCCTATGGTCCGCAGCTGCTGCCCCTCCGAGGGCTCCAGATATCTGGAGGAACCGGTATCGAACTCGATCATCCTTATGCGTCCCGCATGCTCACCCTCCTCGATAAGCCAGGCTGCATGTGCGCTCTCATCAGAGACAACAAAGTTCTGCGCTTTTATGTTCTCCTCAAGTATGCTGTAGTCTCCCGATTCGATGTCGACCCGGTACAGCTTTCCGGCAAACAGCAGAAACAGCCGGTTCTCCTTGTTGACATACGAAAGCGTTCCCAGATCTTCCTCCAGGAACTCGTGCGATTCCGTACCGGGGATGAAAACCTTCTCTTCCAGAACATTCTGATCGTGGTTGTAATGATACACGCAGATCCCGCATTTTCCCTCGTGGAAACCGCGGTTCATATACCCCGAGAGGACAAAATCGACATCGCCGTTTTCGCTCACTCTTATGATCTTGATATCATGTTCCAGCCGCGTGTCCCTGAAATCGCTTCCTTCCTCTCTGCGGAAGCTGAAGATGCGGACAAGCTTTCCGTAATCCGGAGCCCAGGTCCACAAATCGCCCTGCTGTACAAATGCGATCACACTGATGTCTTCATTGGGCATATAATTGACGTCTCTCGATCGGACGCCCAGGACAAGCCCCTGTTCGGTGATCGTTCCGTCTGTCGGCTGAAAGATCTGCTGTACAGAACGGTTAAAGTCGAGCAGCATGATACGCGTGTCCGAATATCGCATACGGTAGAATTCTTCTACATCGTAGATTTCTGTTCTTCCTGCATCGTCCTTTGAGGATATCTGGTAGGCGATGGAAATGCTGGCTGTCGTCTCGTTGATATCTTTTATGACCGGTATTCCCTTCTTGATCACCTGCGGTTTGAGCGTTCCCCAGCTGATCTCCGAAAGACTGGAATTGATCGTTATATTGGAGTAGTTTGTCGTGCTGCCGGTATTTCCCGCTTCAAGGTACACCGAAAGATCGTCGGCGGTCTGTTTGTCCATGCACTTCTCGTAAAAGCTCTTCACAAAATGCGCATAATCCGCCGCATGTACCCCCGACCTGTAAACGACGCGGGTGTAGTAGTACACCTCGCCGACTTCTGTGTCCAGAGTGACCTGCAGAGAATATTCCTGGCTCATCTTCAGATCGCTCTCTATCGTAGCATCCGCCCGCAGATAGCGGTCCGAGCTTGAAAGGTTTTTGATCTTATGGTTCTCGATGACCTTGCTGCCGTCCGATGTTCTGATCTCGTAGGAAAGACTCCTTACCTTTGTCCGGTAGGGATCGATCACAAACGACAATGTGCGGGACGTGTCAAGAGGAGTCACGCTGTCTCTGATGAAGTCGGTCTGCATCTTTGTCACATACCCGTACATCCGGTTTGTCAGCACATCGCCCAGCTGCACCATGACTTCGGGAAGCACCGGATCGTTCATGTCCGACCGGTCGTCCGTCGTCTCATTATTCAAAAGCAGAGCTGTCCCGATGATCCCGATCACAAAGGCCAGGCTCAAAATGAGCAGTCTGCGTAGTAACTTCTTCATTCTGTTCTCCGGTTATCAAGTTCTCGGCTGCAAGAAGCCTGTAAAGAGCAGGATCCAGCCGGAAAGCCTGCATCATGTTCTGCAGGCTGTCAATGTCTTTTGCTGATGCGGCGGGATCTTTTACTGCCCGAATGAGAATGTTCTTCGGCGTATGTTCCATGTCGATAAATTCGAGCAGCTGTACATTATATCCGCACGCTCTCAGAAGCTCTGCCCTGATCCCGTCGGTGAGCAGAGCCGAAATACGTTCTTTTAATATACCATATCTGAGGACCGGCTCCAGTAATTCTCCCTTTATCTGCCGGTTCAGCTCGTGCTGACAGCAGGGGACCGAAAGGATCACGCCGGCCTTCCACAGTGCGGCTTTGTACAGGGCATAGTCCGTGGCGGTGTCGCAGGCATGCAGCGTGACCATCAGGTCCACCGCGGCATTTTCGGCATCATAGTCCGCCACATCGCCTTCGCGGAAATGCAGCTTATCATATCCGTATTTAACGGCAAGCTCACCGCACTTTTTGATCACGTCCGCTTTAAGATCCAGGCCGGTGACGGTGATATCTTTTCCCAGCAGTTCATGCAGATAATAATAGATGGCAAACGTGAGATACGATTTGCCGCATCCGAAATCCAGCACCCTTATCGTCCTTCCCGAAGGGAGATAAGGCAGAATATCCCTGATGTATTCAAGGAACCTGTTGATCTGCCTGAATTTATCGTACTTTGCAGATACCACTTTTCCTTCCGGGGTCATCACGCCCAGGTCGATCAGGAAAGGTACCGGCACCCCTTCTTTCAGAATATAGTTTCTGACGCGGTTATGCGAAAGGATCTTTGCCGGTCCGGTCTGCTCATGCGCCTTTGTCCTGACCGTCAGCTTTCCCTTTTTGCTGACAAGTATGGTGCCGTCCAGGCAGTTTCCCCTGATCTGCAGCTGGCGGTATCTGCGCAGCATATCATCATCAAGGTACGAGAGCAGCTCATCCTCGCTGAGGTTTTTGTGGAAAGCCTTTTTATCCTCCACATATTCTGCCTGATAGCATAGTTCTCCGGAAATGTTTATCGGCCGGATGCGGATCTTTTCCGGGCCGGGATCTCTTCTCCCGCTGAGCACCGCAAGGATCAGTCCGCCTTTAAGCACTTCACGGATCAGTTCTTCTCTGTTCATTCTGTATCATCCTCGCAGAGCTTATGTCCCGGTCAGAGATCATAAGCACTGCAGCAGCCCGAGCGTCAGCCGCATACTGTGTTCCGCCGCTGCCGCTTCGAAAGTGTCATAGTCCATCTCTGCGCTTCCGTCGGCCTTGTCGGAGATGGCACGCACGATCAGAAACGGCACTCCGTTCAGATACGCTGCCTGTCCGATCGAAGCCGCTTCCATCTCTACCGCCATACCGCCGAAGGTTTCGGTGATCATGTCCTTTGTCTGCTGATCGGAGACAAACTGATCTCCCGAACAGATCCGTCCCTGAAACACATGTATGTCCGGATTTACCGCGCAGCAGATCCTCTGCGCCGCGTCACGCAGGCCGGCGTCGGCTGTAAAGCTGAACTCCTTCATCTGGGGGATCTGACCTTTTGCATATCCAAACACGGAGGCGTCCACATCATGGTGGACCACATCCGTCGACAGAACGATATCCCCGATATTGATAGCCGGATCAAGGCTTCCGGCTACTCCGGTATTGATGATCGCTTCCGCGCCGAAAAGGGTTATCATGTTCTGCGTGCAGATCGCGGCATTGACCTTTCCGACACCCGAACGCGCGATCACTACCTCGTGTCCGGCCAGAGTGCCTTCGTTATATTCCACTGCGGCGACCACGCGCGTTCTTTTGTTTTCCAGTTTTTCTACCAGGCTTTTGATCTCTATCTCCATAGCCCCGATAATTCCGATCCTGTTCATTTATCTTCCTCATATTCTTATAGTTCACAGTTACTCAAAGCTTTATTATAGCAGTAATTGACATAATAGGGAAGTATAAATGTGACTGTCCCTGACGCATGTTATTGACGCAAAGGCTGAGGAATCAGATATCCGTCCTGTCCCACTTATCGCAGAGCGACTGCACTTCTCTGGCAAAACGATCGAGATCCTTATTCGGGATACCCTCGTTTTTACGGATAACACTGATAAGGCGCTGACCGACCGCAAGCAGCTTCCGGAACATTGCCGCAGCCCGCTGTGCCTTCGGCGTCATTCCCGGTTTCCTCTCGATCCTTACTCCCGTTGCCTCAAACACAAAGCTGTTCTCCGCAAGATCAAATATTGTCCCGCTGAAAGGCGCCGCACTGTTCAGCCCTTTCTCCTCTCTCAGACGCGACGCGAAGATCTCTGTCACCGTATCCTCACCGTGCGTCACAAAAACGCGCTTCGGCGTGTTCCCGAAGGCGTCTATCCAGTCGAGCAGCCCGTTCACATCCGCGTGCCCGCTGATGCCCGGCATCTGCACGATCTTTGCCGCCACATGTATCTCTTCTCCGAAGAGCCTGACCTCTTCCGCGCCTTCGAGGAGAGATCTGCCCAATGTGCCTGTCGCCTGATAACCCACAAACAGGATCGTGGAGTTCTCGTTCCACAGGTTATGTTTCAGATGATGCTTGATACGTCCGGCGTCGCACATACCGCTCGCGGAAATGATCACTTTGGGCTCCTCATCAAAATTGATGGCCTTGGAATCATCGCTTGTGATAGAAGTACGCAGGCCCGGGAAGGCGATGGGATTTATCCCTTTGTTGATCAGAGCCATAGCCTCCTCATCGAAGCAATCGTAGACATGCTCGGAAAAGATGGTGGTCGCTTCGTTGGCCAGCGGACTGTCCACATACACCTTAAACCCCGGGTGTCCGGGCACACGGTTTTCTTCTTTGATCTGCCTGATAAAGTACAGCATCTCCTGTGTACGTCCCACCGCGAAGGAAGGAATGACCAGATTTCCGCCCCTGTCGAAGGTCTCATTGATGATATCTGCCAGAATGCTCACATAGTCCGGTCTCTCTCCGTGCGATCTGTCTCCGTATGTGGACTCCATCACCACATAATCCGCCTCGTGGATATACTCCGGATCCTTGATCAGCGGCTGGTTTGTATTACCGATGTCTCCCGAGAAGACGATCTTCTTTTCTGTCTCCCCTTCGGTGATCCACACTTCGATGCTCGCCGAGCCAAGCAGATGTCCGGCATCGACAAACCTCGCTTTTACACCGTCGGCGATATTGTATACCCGGTCATAGTCACACCGGGAGAAGCACTTGAGCACATTCATGGCATCTTCCATGGTGTATACCGGCTTATATTCCTCTTTGCCCTGCCTCTTCGCCTTTCTGTTGCGCCATTCTGCCTCGAACTCCTGAATGTGCGCGCTGTCACGCAGCATGATATCGCAAAGGTGGCAGGTCGCGTTTGTCGCATAGACCGGGCCTCTGAAACCCTGTGCGTATAAAAGCGGCAGGTTGCCCGAATGATCCATGTGTGCATGCGTCAGCAGAACAAAGTCCAGCTCCGAAGCGTTTACGGGTATCGGTTTGTTTTCGTATATATCCCGTCCCTGTTCCATGCCATAGTCGACAAGAAATTTTTTGCCGGCTCCTTCCAGGTAGTAACAGCTTCCGGTCACTTCGTGTGTCGCTCCGAGAAATGTTATTTTCATAGCACCATGCCCTCCTGTCGTAAATTCTTCCGTATGATCTTATTATACACAAATCCCCGTAATTATAACAGTTCTTTTCATTCCTCAGCGCAAACTTGTGAATTCCCCACAGCTTGACAATTGACTGCAGGTAGTTCATAATGAGCGAAATAATAAAGATAAATAAAACCGGAGGTTTTCCATGAAACATATCATATTGACCGGCGGTGGGACTGCCGGACATGTCACACCGAACATCGCACTGATCCCCAGGCTGAAAGAGCTCGATTACAAGATCTCTTATATCGGTTCCTATAACGGTATGGAAAAAGACCTGATCGAGCAGCTGGGCATCCCCTACTATGGCATATCTTCCGGAAAGCTGCGCAGATATGTCGACTTAAAAAATCTGACCGACCCGTTCCGCGTGGTCAAAGGCTACTTCGAAGCAAGCGCACTGATGAAAAAACTGAAACCCGATGTGGTCTTTTCCAAAGGAGGGTTTGTCACTGTCCCCGTGGTAAAAGCCGCCGCCGCAAGGCAGATACCGGTCCTTATCCACGAATCGGACATGACGCCGGGCCTGGCCAACAGGCTCTCTATTCCTTCCGCCACAAAAGTCTGCTGCAATTTCCCCGAGACCGTCGCTTCTCTCCCGGCCGAAAAGGCAGTTCTTACCGGAACGCCTATCCGTGCCGAGCTTCTTAACGGTAGCGCCGAAGCAGGAAGAAGCTTCTGCGGTTTTACCGAAGAAAAGCCGGTGCTGATGATCATCGGAGGCAGTCTGGGTGCACAGGCCGTAAACGAGTGCGTAAGGAAGATCCTCCCCGAGCTGCTGAAGGAATTTCAGGTCGTACATCTGTGCGGCAAGGACAAGCTGGATACCTCTCTTTTGGATACTCCGGGCTACCGTCAGTATGAATACATCAAAGAAGAGCTTCCCGATCTGTTTGCGATGGCGGATATCGTGATCTCCCGTGCCGGAGCAAACGCCATCTGCGAGCTGCTGGCGCTCAAAAAACCCAACCTTCTGATCCCGTTATCGGCAAGGGCAAGCCGCGGGGACCAGATCCTGAACGCGCACTCTTTCGAAAAGCAGGGCTTCAGTGTGGTCATGGAAGAAGAACAGATCACCAACGAGTCTCTTCTCGGAGCGATCCGCGACCTCTATGCAACCCGGGATCGCTATATCAAAACGATGACCGCCGCTCAGCATATCGACTCTATCCATACGATCACAACACTTATCGAAAGCTGCAGGCTTGGTTGATCCACCGAATACAAAAAGCTCCGAACCGTCGCCGGTTCGGAGCTTTTTCTGTTCGGTCAAAAGTAACCTGCGATCCGCTTCGCGGGCTGCCGGTCATTTTACTTTGACTGCGTTTAAAACTTCTTCTTTTACTTCGTCGGTAAGCTTTCCCGGAGTCCAGCTCACGCCGGCCTTGTCTCCTTCATACCTGGGGATGATGTGCATATGGAAATGGAATACCGTCTGTCCCGCTGCCTCACCGTTGTTCTGAACAACGTTGACACCGTCGCAGGAAAGGCCTTCCTTCATCGCAACCGCCACCTTTTTGGCTACCGACATAGCACGTCCCAAAAGCTCATCGGGCATCTCGGCGATATTTGCGGCATGCTTTTTGGGCAGTATAAGCGAATGGCCTTTTGTTGCCGGCCCGAGGTCCAGGATCACCCTGAAATCATCATCTTCATAGAGGGTCGCGGACGGAATCTCGCCTGATGCTATTTTACAAAAAATACAGTTTTCCATAATTATCCTCCCTGTCTGCTCACATTTTTCTTCGGGTGATACAGGATCACGGCAGCCGCAAAGCCGCAGATCAGCCCTCCGATATGGGCAGCATTGTCCACGCCGGCATCCGCAAATCCCAGATACACCGAAAGACCTACCATGATCATCATTCTTCTCATGGAAAGATCAAGAACCCTGCCCCGGTTTCTGATGAGGATGTACAGGAGCGCACCCATCATTCCGAAAACCGCACCGGAGGCTCCTGCCGAAGCAGCATATTCTCCGCTTCTCATTTCGAGAGCCATGGACAGAAGATTTCCGCCGATGCCCGCGATAAAATAGAGGAGTATATAGGAAAAACGATTCATCAGAGCCTCGAGGCGTTCCCCCAGCACTCCCAGAACGACCATGTTGTTAAGCAGATGGTTGATCCCGAAATGGAGAAAGATCGCCGTCACAAGCCTGTACCACTCTCCGTCTTCCATGATCAGAGGAGTGTATGCCGCTCCGCATCTGATCATATGTGCCGTATTTTCCGACCCTCCGGTAAAATCCACCACGAGAAAAACGATGATATTTACAATGATCAGGCCTGCCGTTACCAGGTTTTTCCTAATGCTGTTCAACTCCGGTCCCTCCTGTTGTCCCGAGTACTTGTTACCGATATATCATAGCAGAAACAGGAAAAGAATACAACTTGGAATCAGACGCAGGCCGGGCATATGCCGGACACTGTATAAGAAACATCCGCAAACCGCACCCGGTCATCATTCTCCAGAAGCTCCTCCGCTTCGGTCTCGATCGTCTTATCATTGACAGTCGTACCGTTTTTTGAATGAAGATCGGATATGTAATAGTTTTCTCCCTTTTTGACTATTCTGGCATGGATCCTGCTCACGGCCGGAGCTTTGAGTACGATATCGACGGATCCTGGAAGCGATCCGATCAGGATCAGTTTTTCCCGAAGAGCGATATGGGGATAGGAGGGATCCTCGGGGATCAGTTCGGGAACCTTCTGCGGCTCTTTTGTATCCGCAAAGACCGCCTCAGTAAAATATTCGCTCCCTCTCTTATATCCCGCAAAGGAGGAAAGCTCGGTATAGACCTCATCAGGCGGAATCGCGGCCTCCGCATAAGCGTGGCTCTCGGGAACGGTATGGGAGACAGCCGGGCTCCTCTGCTTTTTGCCCGAAATGCTCTTAATACATCTTGTCAGCAGGATCCCGGCGACCACACAGACAAATGCACCGGCGATCATCTTATCGAGCTGCACTCTGCCGGGGAAAAAAATCTTCAGCAGTACCGTAAGCATCAGCATTCCGGCGGCAGCGCCCGCATAGATCAGGGGCAGGAGAAAACGGCGTTTCTTTTTCTTCTCCGCCTGATGCTTTTCTTCCGTTTTATAACCCTCCCGGACAAATGTTTCGTTCCACAGTATCTCCGACTCCTGTCTGTCCACGCTCTCGAATTCAGGGGCAGCCTGCTTTGCAAACAGGTCGTCCGCATTCCTGTCCGGCGCATAGATCGCTTCTCGCAGTTCGTTTACGGGAACTGAATCATTCATGACGTTCCGGTAAAAGCCATACCCCGCAGACATGCCTTTACGGTCATTGTGATCGATCAAAGGCAGGATGAACTCCGCCAGGGAACACAGCTGTACCCTGATGTCCTGAAACGCGCCGGGGAAGCAGCAGAAATACATCTTTGTCCTTTCGGGATCGACAAAAATCTGATCAGGCGAAAGGAGCAGCTGGTCGGGGATCAGCAGATAGTCCTCCATCTCTTCGATCATACTGATGCACTCTTCCAGGATAAAACGGATCTCCGCAAAACGCAGTTTTCCGTTAAGCCAGGTCGTCCGCAGTGTATGAAGGCCTGTGACGTCATAATACATGCAGTTTTCCCCGTCCACCGACTTGAGATGGCACCTCAGCATTCCCGGAAGGATGCCTCCGCACAGCATTCGCATCGAAAAAGATTCCGTCTCTGTAAGGCTTTCGTCATGCACCGTAAAGAAAGTACGGCTAGTCTCTTTTTTATACTCACATAGCATTGTCAGTTTCCCCTTCTCGCATTTCGAATGTCCGATGCAGGTCTGATGATCTCCGCACTGCCCGACGCCGCAAGGTGCCTGCGCAGCACAAACCGGTCAAAAGCGCTGTCAAGCTCATACACAACAAAAATCTCATCGCCGGATTCCGTTCCGGCCAGAGTATACGTGTGCAGATCCTCTGCGCCGAAAAAGCCGGTGTTTCCCAGAAGAATGCTTCTTTCTCTTGCTGCTTCATAAGCCTTGCCCGCCTCCTTCACGCCCGCTATGCTGCCGCAGACAGCCGATTCGCAGGCGGCCGAGGTGAGGAACGCTCTGTTGTGGACGTAAAAGCAGAGGTAGAGGCTCGAGAATACGACCAGCAGCACGACCGGCATGATGCATGCCGCCTCGACAGTCAGGCTCCCCGCCCTCAACCGCTCCGTCAAACCACCTGTTTTTCTGCATTTCATCTTCCTCTGCCCTCCTCAGCGACAGCAGCCGCGCACAACAATATCGATCACTTCTCCGGCCAGCAAAAACGGGATGAACGGAAGATCCCTGCTCTCTTTCCGGCCGTGTCTGCACAGTATCACGATCGACACCGGGAAGCAAAGCATGAGTGAGGTGAACAGGAGAAAAAGCATCTCGCCCGGCTTATGTGTGAAAGCCAGTGTAGCGATCACGATCGCATCCCCCATCCCGAGCGCACCGCCGCTTAACAGGCTGTACACAAACATCGCTCCTGCTGCCGCGAGGGAACCGGGAAGATCGCCGATGTCCTGCCCTGTCACCACAATGGTCATAAGAATGATCCCTGTGTAAACGGCGGCAGCGTACAGAGATATTTTTCTCTCCCTTACGTCGTATATGCTCTGATGCACAAGGTACAAAAGTGTGATGCAATTCATCAACATTCAGCCACCTCCGCATCTGCTGCAGTAGCTGCATCCCGACGCCTCCGATTCGGGGATCAGTCGGACTGTCCTTTTGAGACCGCTGCAAGTGGCAAGATTATGATAGCGGTTTCCTCCGTCCGTGATAAAAACCGTCCCGGCAGGTGCTGCACCTCGGCTGCAGTGTTCACAGGCATGATACCGTTCTCCGCCTGCGTTTCGCCTGTCGGCGACCGTCTGCCCGCTCACAGCCCGGATCTTTATATCCAGATATGAGCAGTGAGGGTCCTTATGGATCACATGCCCCGTCACGGTCATATATACCATTTTCTCAGGTGCACTGCCGGGAACCACATCACACGTTGCCCCGTCTGCACCGCTCCACGCGTTTACTGTCACAGAATTGTGAAACGAAACGGGCGGAAGCGGGAGCAGCGATTGCACAGGTACATAGACATAATCGTCAGTCAGCGTGATATCCCCCGTCTCCCCGCTCCGATAAGCCTCCGCTCCCTGCCGCATGGTCCTGCAGCAGAGGGCCGTCAGGTGCTCGGTCTGCAGCTTGTACACATCCATGAAAGAGATCATCGTGATCACGCAAAACAAAAAGACCGGAAGAACAAGCGCGCTTTCCACCGTAAGACTTCCTTTGGTTATTTCTCTTTTATTCATATCCGTATGCCTTTGTCACGATGAACGTCTTTCTTCCGTTTGCCCTCACATCCATACAGATTTCGGCGTCACAGAGGCAATGATCTATAAAGAAGCCCGGCCGTCCCGAAGACCTTATCCTGCTTTCTGTGCAGTCCATCGCACCTTTCAGAAGCCTCTCTTTGCTCGCGGAGAGCAGAAACATAAAAAGATATTCCTCGTAACTACCGTCCTCGCCCAGCGTCAGACTCTGTCCCAGATATGCCGGAAGATCATACATCTCCACGAGAGGAACGATAAAGTCCGTCCCGCCCCCGACAGCAATACCGCCGCCCGAAAGAAGCACGCTCACCTCTGCCAGACTTTCACCGTACGCCCAGCAGTACCGAAACGTGCGCCGCACTGTCTCCCGGTCGGGCGGGACCCTGAATATCGAGCAGAACCGTTCTGTCAGATATTCGGTCTCGGAAGTGTAAATGTCACTTTGATCGATCGCCCGCAGATTGAGGCCCATTCTGTAACGGAATATGCGTTCGATCACCTGCTCCAGATTCTCACGGTCGTTGTCTCTTTCCTCAAGGATATACTCGGTCTCGTAAAGCGGAAAAGCCTGCCCCTGTCTCAGATAATTGCCAAACTTCTCTCTGATGTAGCACAAAAAAAGCATCTGTGCATCAGGCGAGGGATCCCCGGAAAAATCGTCATTCACACCCGGCCCTTCAAGATGCTGTCTCTGTGACAGCAGGCCGGATGTCCCTCCCGCTTGAAGAATGAACTGTGTGTCCGGCAGAAGGTAGTAAAATATGCCGTTTTCCGAGATGCTTTTGATGATCGGCACAGGGTTTTCCATGATATTGTACTCCGGCTCGATCGAAGGTGCGGAGAGCAGCAAGTCGTCTCCGGCTTCAAGAAGCTCTCCGTCAAAAGCCTCTTCAGCCTCTGCAGCCTCGCGGCTCAGAATTTCCGCCTCAAGTACAGCAGCTTCAAATCTTGCTATCCACCCCTCCGCCTCTTCGCTCCCGGCATCTCTGATATACTGCTCACAGTTCTCACCTGCCTGTTTCAGTCTCTGCAGAAGATTCAGCGTTTCCCGGTTTCCCTCGTTTTTCTTTTCGTAATTGACAGCCTGCAAAAAGAATGGTTCGCCCCCATCGTCGGTCAGCAGCCGATAGCCCGAAAGGCCGACTTTGCCCGGTACCAGATGCTGACTGTTCTGCCCGAGCACCTTCTCCATATAGGCACGGCACCTGCGGCATACAGCCGCCAGATCTGCGGTATCTTCGCTGCCTCCGCAGTTAAGCCCGAATATCTCAAACTCTTCGAGGAGCTGTCTGTCATACCCGCCAAACACCGAAAACAGGCCGATCTCGGCACTTTCGGCAATCTGCGCCCGTGCTGCTGCCATTCTTGCCGAAGTCAGGCAGGTTACGATAAGCGTCATCATGACGCCCAGGATCAGTACCGCATGGATCGTGATCGAACCTTTTCTCACCATGAAACGCCGCCTCCATTTCCTCCGTCAGATCGCATTGCTCTGATCGGTCACTTTTGCAAGAAGCGTCCTGACCAGATTGCCGATCTGCTCTTTAAAAATCACGACCAGCCCGATCAGAACGATCAGGATTAGGACGATCTCCACCACACCTATCGCATCCTCCTCCGCCAGGAAATCTCTCATAAGCTCTCTTCCGGTTGATAACGTTGCCTGCATTTCCTCACCTCCTCTCCCGTACAGATCATCAGAGTTTTTCATCCCCAGAATGCCGTGAACGCCGGCACCATGATCACTGCCATGACGACCAGAAGCATGAGGATCATGGGGAAAAGCAGTTTGGTGGAAGCCGTCTCGCCGGAGATCCTGGCCTTACGTTTGCGTTCCTCCCAGGCTGCCGCCGATTCTCTTTCCAGTATGTCTGCCAGAGACCTGCTTCCTTTCTGCAGGTTCTGCACGAGCAGCGTGGAAAATGTACGATACTTGATCTGCCCGCAGCGCTCCCCGAAATGCCTGTAAGCCTCCGCCTCCGATACACCGCTGTCCAGCTCGTTGCAGACGATGACGATCTCTTCGTAGGCATGCCGGACCGGCACTTTTTTGTGCTTTCCACCCTCTGTCTTCTTCCGTTCTGCCTGATAGTCCGAGGCGATCTTCTGAAAAGTCCTCCTGACCGACATCCCTGCCTGTATCAGCAAAGTGAATTTCATGATGATCGGAGGATAGTCGAGAAGCATCTGTTCGTGGCGCATCAGCTCCTGCTTCTGCGCCTCCCGCCCGCTAAGGACCATCACCGCAAGCCCTCCGGCCAGAAACAGGCCGGCAAGCAGACTGCCGCTCCTGTCTTTTGGGCGGTTCCAGGTGCACGCCTTTCCGGAAAGCTCGTCCGGAAGATAATAATAATCCGGGTCGGCCTTCTCCCTGTTGTACATGGCCACGGCATCCTCTATCTCGCGCTCTCGCTTCATCTTTTCGGAGACAAGAAAGTCATCCGCCTCACCGTCCGTTTCTTCGGACACCGGTTTTTCTTTTCCGGGAACCTGTATGCGTATGGTCGCCGTCTTTTCCCCCTCCGCCGTCACCGCCAGCTCTTCTTCGTGCATGCCGCTCTCCTCCCGCACAAGCCGGTGGAACTCTTTGTTCGGGTTCATCTCATCTCTGACCGTCATAAAAAGGCCGAGTGCGTTTCCCGCAGCAGCCACAAGCAGGAACATGCGTATGCTCTTTTCCGGCAGCCCTTCCTGTTTTCCGAGCTGTCCCGTTTTTAGTGCAATGAATACTGCAAGGATCATAATTCCGATCGCCGCATGAAGCCACATCTGTTTTCACCGTCCTCTGCCTTATTTGTCTCTCACTGTTACTGTTTGCAGCTTAAACTCCGTGAATGCCGGCTTTACACTTCGATATCCACTATTTTTCTGCCCAGGCAGAAAGCAGCCGCATAGACAGCCAGACATACGGTCATGGCTGTCACTCCAAACGCATTCCCGTACATTTTGTCCAGAAACCCGGGGCAGGCCAGTTTAATGTACATGATGATCCCCGCAGGCATCAGACTCATGATGTTCTGCTCCGCCTTCTTCGAGGCGATCGAAGTCTCGATCTCCCTGTGCACATCGATCTTATCGGCAACCATCCCGGCACATTTTTGAATGACCGCGCTCATATCCCCGCCCATACGGCGGCATACACTGAGGACGGAGGCGAAGTTTTCGATATCCTCCACGCCGCTCCTTCTTCCCAGATCCCGGAACAGCTCGTCTGCCGGAACGCTCACTCTGATGCGGCTTTGCATATAATGGAATTCTTCGACGATGTCCGTTCCGGCCGGATATATGCTTTCCAGATCTTTGCTGCAGGCATTCACCGCGTTTTCCGGAGAATAACCCGCACGGACGGCGACACTCAGCGATACCAGTGCATCCTTGAACTGATAATTCAATTCCCGCTTTCTTCTTTTAATCATCCGCTTTTCCTGCATCTTCATAAAGAAAAAAGGCAGCGGGCTCATAAATAACAGTACGATCAGATTTTCATAGAAAAGATAGTCCAGCGCGAGGCACAGGCAGGCTCCGGCTGCAAGAGTTTTCAGACGTTCTGCGACCGTCATTCGGCATCTGCTGTAGTCTCTTTTCTGATATTCTTCTTTACTGACAAGACGCCGTCTCTCTGCAATTTTGTCTTTCAAGCCTTATCACCGTCCTTTCCGGAGGTCCTGTTTTTTTCCGAACGTTCTCTCCCATTTTTCTGTATGCGTAAGGTCTGCGGTGCGCATAAGGATGCCTTCTTTGTTTCTCCTGAACAGAGTCCGGGTGACGATCTCGCCCCGGTCCATCCCGATGACCTCCGATATTTCCAGTACTTTTCGTGTCTTATCTCTCATCCGGGCGAGGTGCACCAGGACATCGACGCCCGATGCGATCTGACGCCTTATCGCCTCGAGAGGAAGGTTTGCCCCCATCAGGACCATGGTTTCCAGTCTCAGCAGCATGTCGACGCAGCTGTTGGCATGAAGTGTCCCGAGTGATCCGTCATGTCCGGTATTCATGGCTTGCAGCATGTCCAGCGCCTCCGCGCCTCTGCATTCTCCGACAATGATCCGGTCCGGCCGCATCCTCAGCGCGGTGCGTATCAGTTCCCTGATCGTCACTTCCTGCCTGCCTTCGGAGTTGGCATTTTTCGCCTCCAGCCTGATCAGGTTGTCGATCCCCTGAATCTTGAGCTCGGCATTATCCTCGATCGTGATCAGCCTTTCATCTTTCGGAATGTATTCCGAGAGGGCGCCGAGGAAGGTAGTCTTGCCGCTGCCGGTCCCGCCGCCTATCACGATGGAATACCCGGCTTCGACCAGAGATTTCATAAAATCAGCGCATTCCTCGGTGATGCTGCCCCAGGCGATCAGACGGTCCATGGTGATCGGGCGGTCGGGGAACCTTCGTATCGTCAGGACCGGCCCGTTAAGCGCCACGGGCGGAACGACAGCGTTCACCCTTGCGCCTCCCTCCAGCCTGGCGTCGACGATGGGAACCGATTCGTTGACAATACGGTTGCACTTTCCCACGATCTGCTGAATAACATCCTCCAGCTTTTCGCGCGAAGTAAACGATTTGTCATGCTTTCTTATCTTCCCGTCCCTCTCTATAAAGATGGAGTCGGGCCCGTTCACCATGATCTCGGTGATGCTGTCGTCGTCCAGCATGTCCTGCAGCACATCCAGCTTGCGAACAGAGCTGAACAGTTCTTCCCGAAGCCGCACCTTTTGCCTGAGCGTCAGAGGATAGTCCTTGTTATCGATCAGGATCAGGGTGTCGATCGCTTCCAGGATCTCGCCGTCCGTGAGCTCTTTGGTTATATCCAGTTTTTGCAGCAGCATTTCTCGAAACTCCCGCAGAGGAACAGTTTCCATACTCATCTCCTGTTAACATTATGCCTGTTTTGTTTATATGATCATATAAGTGGGATACACCTGCCGGAACCGGCAGATGGATGATCAGAAGAACTCTGATAGAGATATTATAAAAGGGGATACCCCCGCTGTCCATAGGAAGTTTTGTCGAAACCAAAGAAAAATAATCCCCAATAGCGGCTCCTGTCGAAACCACATTGGGGATCATTGTGCATTATTATTCGCGCTGCGATCACAGATCGTATTCGATATGTCCTTTTTTCTTGATCACTTCGATCACCTGATCGACGTACTTCTCGCAGATCTCATCGCTGCCGGCTTCGACCATCACGCGGATATGATACCGCATTAAAAACTATTCCTTTCGTTACTGTCACTCCGCCTTGGGAATGATCTCTCCGCTATTCTTATAGATGCTGTTCTCCGGCACAACGCCGCGCACGCAGGATGTAGGATATACATTGCTGTGACGTCCGATCACGGTTCCCGGGTTGCAGACACTGTTGCATCCGCACTCCACATAATCTCCGAGCATAGCGCCAAATTTCTTTATTCCTGTCTCGATATCACCTTCGGGAGCATGCACCTTTACAAGATGCTTGTCCGAGCGTACATTGCTGGTGATAGAACCGGCTCCCATGTGAGAATAGTATCCCAGAATGGAATCGCCCACATAATTGTAATGAGGAACCTGCACATGGTCAAACAGAATTACATTTTTCAGTTCTACCGAGTTTCCTACCACGCAGTCTGCTCCTACAAGAGCTGAACCGCGGACAAATGCTCCGTGGCGTACTTCCGTGTTTGCACCGATGATGCACGGTGCCCCCAGATAAGCCGAGGGAAAGACTTTTGCGGTTTTGTGCACCCAGACCTGATCCGAGACTTCCTCATATTCATCCTTATCCAGGCTCTCGCCGAGAGCAATGATCATCGCTTTGATCCCGGAGAGTGCTTCCCACGGATAAGTAAACTGTTTCAGATACTCAGCTGCCATCGTATGGTCCAGATCATACAGATCTTTGATAGTGTACATGTACCTTCCTCCTTAAAAAAACCGGGCCGGGAGTACCGGCCTGCAATACTACAGGCTCCAAAGAGCCCTCAACTATTTTAATGGTTCCGTTTGTCTATGTCAACTTTGTGTTCGTTTTTTGCACAGGCAAACTTTCAGATACTTTCCGATGAGCAAAACAGCTGCGGTCATCACGATCACGACGTAAAACACGCCGATGCCTGTGGAAGTCATGCCCACTGTTTCCGGCTTGAAGCCAAACCATCCCGCCGGAGCAGTATAATTGAGGAACGCGTAAGGTGCACTGAGGACCGCTCCGTTTGCAAATCGCCACCTGAAGCCACATAGTCCAAGTGTCAGGATAAACAAAAAATACACGAGGAACGGAACTGCACTGCACCATACCGGGACCGATTTCCAGTCACGTTTTCTGTCACAGATGAACAAATCACATTGGATCAAAATCGGATTGATCAGGTGCATACACAGACTGGCACAGTGATCCTGCGTATAAGCCGCAATATATCCTCCCGGCACGAAGGGTGCAAGAAACAGAAGGAATACAAGAAAGGTGACAAAGAGTGCCACTGATGCCATATATTTCAAAATGAGTACAGAACGGGCATAGCCCTCCGTGTCATCCGTATTCCTTTTGTTCTCATAGGTCAGCTGAATCGTGATCACAACCGCCGCAAAAATATTGGACAGCTGAGTGAAAAATGTAAAACCGATCGGCCAGTGGGCCATCATGATTACTGCGTATATCACGCAAACAATAAGCAGATACTTAAAAATACGGTGTTGCAGATTCTTCATTTGTTGCTTATTCTTCCTCAGCCATTTTATGTACCATGGTGACCAGGTCCGCAGTATCACCGTATTTCATCAGATACTCATGAATGATATTGCGAAGTATTGTCTGCTCCATGATGCCCTCTCCTCCGGTGAGGATCACAAAAAGTTCCTTGCTGCTCATTTCTGTAAACGGTCTGATTTCATCTAATTTGATTTCCATATTTTTTCTCCTTCTCATCCTTTTGGTCAACCGGGACGTTTCCGTTTGACCCATACAAATTGCTGATCTATCAGATAATCCATTGGTATTGTTTCTCCTTTTTGTACCGGATATATAAATTATAACGCCCGGACTTTCAAATAACAAGAAGATACGTCCCCAATTACTCAAAACGTTCCAGGGCGCACACCACTTCTATATGACCGATTCGCCGGATGATGCGGTCCTTGTCAATGGTCTGGATCTGTTCTGCCTCCACCATCG
>CAMNGN010000003.1 GCA_946538475.1 uncultured Blautia sp. | reverse complement strand
TGCAAGAGAATTCTGCAACCGCTGGAGCGAGGCAGGCCCGACCCATCATATGGCAGCCGCAGTCGGCCGTCATATCGACACCATCCTGAAGGTTGCAAAGATCTTCAATGTGCCGGTAGATATCGTCTGCAGATGATAGAGAGAGCCGTCCCCATTGACTCTCCCTGTTTCATTTGTCGAAATATGTCGAAACCACCAACAAATGACAGATTTTGCGATGAAAAAATGTTGACTATGCACAAAACATCCGGTACTCTTTTCCTATGGTATCCACAGGAAGGGAGGTTGCGGTGCAATCAACGATTTCAGAATATTGTATCAGCGAAGCCGGGAGCATTCGCCTCTATATAACCGGGACAGAAGAGCTGTCGTCCGCAGAGGAGCTTCGTGTGCTGGCAGGGACGGAGGAATGTCCTGTCACGGGACAGGGAAAGGTACTGGGGACGGACGGATTCAAAACCCTCCTCATGGTGGACAATTCAAATTCCATCAAGGATTTTGAACGCTGCCGGGAGCTGGTTCGTAACATCATTGCCGGACATACAGATGGCGAAATGTTCCGTCTGGTGACATTTGATTCTGAACTGACTGCAGTGACCGAAGAAGCTGACAGATACAGCTCAGATTATGAGATGCTTGACAGCGCGGCGCAGAGCATAGTGCGGGAGGACCGCAGCACCGATACCGTAAATGCTCTGATGCAGGCGCTGCAGCAGACACAGGACGAGGAAGGTTTTACACGCATCATACTTATCTCCGACGGGGGCGACATTTCCGAAAACGGGGCCGCCACCCTTGAGGAGGCGGGGGAGATGCTGCAGAACTCTCCGGTCATGCTGCATTGTATAGGCGTCCTTTGGGACAGCAAAGATGCCGAAGGCCTGAAATCCATGGCGGTACTGGGCCGCAAATATGGAAGCTTCGATCTGCTCGATGCGCCGGATGCCGAGCAGACTATCATGGAAAAGGTACTGGCAGACTATAACGCCATGTATCTGGAAGCGGACCTTCCGCAAACCGTGCTGGACGGCAGCACAAAATCGATCTGCGCGGAATTTCTTTCCGCCGGTAATTCTTATCACATTTCCAAAGACATACGCATGCCGCAGAAAGCTTTACCTACGGCAGAGCCAAGTCCTACGCCGGTTCCCGGGCCCACAGCCACGACGGCTCCGGAACCGACGGTCATTACGTATCACAACGAGTCAAAAACGGAACACATTGCTCAGATCCTTCATGAGATTCCCATGCCCGGCCTTCCTGTGATCGCAGGAGGTGCAGGAGCTGTCCTTTTTGCAGGGATCATTGTCTTTTTGCTTCTGCGAAAAAGGAAAAGCGGGGATCGCTCTGAAGAAACATCCGGGATCATACCGGATACTCCTGACTTCGAGAACACAGAGATCTACGTGGAGAGACCGGAAGCAGAAGAAGACGAAACATTTGAAACACAGATGATGTTCGGGCGCCCGGAACCGAAAAAAAGCGTAACAGTCATCCTTACGGACACTGCCTGTCGGGATAATGTACTAAAGACAGATGTCGCCGATACGGTTACCCTGGGAAGCAGCGAAAAACAGAATGCACTTGTCCTGAAAAAAGATCCGACCGTCTCGCGGACGCATGCCAGACTCTCAAACCATGAAGGAAGAATACTGCTGGAGGATCTGGCATCGACCAACGGAACATGGCTCAACCGTTCAAAAGTGAATGAGGCACTGGAAATCAGGACCGGAGATCTTCTTCGTTTTGGCAACACCGAAATGACCGTACGTGTGGAAGCGGGAGAACCGATATGATGAGAGAGCGCAGGGTATCCCGGAAAAAGGCCTCGGAGAGGGTGAACCTTCTTGCCGGTATGCTGGAAAACGATCTGCAGTCCGATGAAATAAATGTATCGCCCGAGCGGACTCATCACCCCGAAATGCACAGACTCAGAGTGCGGATCCGCGATAGTGGAAAGTCCCGGACAGAAGATTTTGAAAACGTGGATTATATTCGAGCCGGAAGGGAACAGACTTCGGACATTCGCTTTGTCAGCCGATTCTGCTCCCGGAGCCAGTTCGAAATTTTCACCGCCGAAGACGGGTACTATATCAGAAATCTGGGAAGGACGAATCCCACTGTTATCATGCGGAACGGAAAAAAGCGTGTGCTGACCGAGCGGCCCTGCCTCCTGCAGGACGGAGACGTGCTCCATATCGGTGATGTCAGGCTGGAGGTGGAGATCCTGTGGGAGGTACGCGCATGGGAATGATCCTCTCCGCCTACACGACGGAATCCTTCAGAGAATTTCTTCTCCCCGCGGAGATCAATATCGATCACGTGATCGTTCTCTCGCGTTCGGTCTTTGGCCTCTCGGCGGATCTTCCGTTATCTCTGGATAATCTTTCCGGCATCTGGAGGATAAGCCCGGGAGATCTGTACAGCGTTTTCGAAGGGAAAGAGAAGAGCAGTTCTCCTTTGCCTCTGAAAGAAGGAGATGTTTACCGCATTGTGACCGGAAAAGCAGAGGTTGTAAGCCTTCTGGTGTCAAACATGGAAAATCCGATCGTCCCTTATCGAAGATACCTGACGGAACCGGGCAGGGAGATACACATAGGGAGAGATCCGGAGAGCGAGATCGTATACAGCCGCCTTAACCTTGTGGCAAGAGAACATGCGATATTGAACATCACGGAAGAAAACGCAAAGATCGTAAGCCGAAGCAGAAACGGACTGTATATCAACGGCGAATTCATAAGAACGGAAAGAGAACTGAAGTTCGGGGACAGCATCAACATTCTGGGACTCAGGATCCTGTACCTGGGAAAGTATATCGCCGTGTATGCCGGCGGGAACGCGGTATCTGTGCAATGCGGGATACATGCGGCGGAAAAAACCATAACCGAAGACAGGGCATGTTTTCCCGAAACATCGGCTGACGAGGACCGGTCCGGCCTGTTTCATCGGTCTCCGCGAAGTGTGCTTCTTCCCGATACGGGAACCGTGGAGATCGAGGAACCTCCCGAAATGCCGAACAGGGAGGAAGCCCCGTTGTTTTATGCGATCGGCCCTTCGTTTACCATGGTCCTGCCGATGATATGCGGCAGCTTCATGATGATGTATGCCGCCTCACAGACAGGAGGCAGATCGGGCCTGTTCCTGTATTCGGGGATCGTGATGGCGGGAACTGCCGCTATGGTAGGTGTATTCTGGGCACTCATGAACAGAAAAAGACGGAGAAAAGAGGCTGCAGAAGAGGAAGAACTTCGATTTGAAACATACAGCAGCTATCTTCTGGACAAGAAAGAGGAGATCCTCAAAAAATACCGCAGCAATCGTGAGATCATGCTGAAAATGTACCCTTCCGCGTCGGAGGTTCTGGGCTGGGGGCCCGAATCCCCCTACCTGTGGAGCAGGAACACCGATCAGGAGGATCATGCACTCAGACGTATAGGGCCGGGAGATATTCCTTTTCAGGTGACTATCTCTGTCCCGAAAGAAAAATTCAGGATGCGGCCCGATGAACTGGCAGAAAAACCGATGATGATCAAAAAGAACTTTGAGACTCTGCACAGAGTGCCGGTATTCGTTGATACGGTCAAATACAGACAGATCGGCATCACCGGCGATAATTCCCTGCTCAGAGCATGCATACCTGCCAGGCTTCTTGTCCTGCAGACGGCGGCAAATATGTGCTATACCGATGTGAAGATCGTGCTTGTGTATGACGGTGACGATCCGGATATGAGAAAATTCTGGTCCTTTGCAAAGTGGCTTCCTCATGTGTGGGACGAGGACAGAAAAACCAGATATATCGTGACGGGAAAGAACGATGCAGGAGACATTTTTTTTGAACTGACGTCGGTGTTCCGCAGAAGGCTGCGGGCAAACGGAGGAAAGGGAACCGGAGGTAAGCAGGTTCCGGGTTATCTGATGATCGTGGCGGACAGAAGGCAGGTCGAGAACGAAGCGATAGGTACATATATGTACGATCATGCCGCTGAATGCGGACTTACGACAGTCTTTGCCGCCGCCTCACCTTACGATCTTCCCAACTCCTGCGATCTGTTCGTAGAAAACTCCTCTGCCTTTACGGGAATGTACAGCGCGGATGCAAGAAACGTACGTATACATGCAGAATTTGATCCGGTGACGTCTGAAGAGTGTGAAAAGTTCAGCCGCAGGATCAGCGGACTTAAGGTACAGCACAGCCGGGGAAAGGGAAAGATCCCGCACAGCGTTTCCTTTCTTCAGATGTATGATGCCGCATGTGTCGAAGATCTGAAAGCCGGACAAAGATGGCTGAAGAACAGGACGAACGAGAACATTCGGGCCATGATCGGCAGAAAGGCCGGCGAAGCGCCCATGTATCTGGACATCCATGAAAAGTACCATGGGCCTCATGGCCTTGTCGCGGGGATGACGGGCTCGGGAAAAAGCGAAGCATTGCAGACATTTATCCTGTCACTGGCGGTCAACTACAGCCCTGACGACATCGCTTTTTTTATCATCGACTACAAAGGCGGGGGCCTGGCAAATCTGTTTGAAGGGCTCCCTCATCTGGCCGGGAGCATTTCCAACCTTTCGGGAAGCAGCATACATCGGGCGATGGTTTCCATAAAAAGCGAAAACAGGAGGCGTCAGCAGCTGTTTAACAGTGTCCAGGTGAATCACATCGATGCCTATACCGGAATGGTAAAAAGAGGTATATGCAAGGAGCCGGTACCCCATCTTCTGATCGTGATCGATGAGTTTGCGGAACTCAAAAAAGAAGAGCCTGATTTCATGCGTGAGCTGATCAGTGTTGCACAGGTGGGCAGAAGCCTCGGTGTGCATCTGATCCTGGCGACGCAGAAGCCGGGCGGAGTCGTTGACGAAAACATCAGAAGCAATTCGCGGTTCAGACTTTGTCTGAGGGTGCAGAACCGGCAGGACAGTCTGGACATGCTGGGAAGACCGGACGCGGCAGAACTGACGAACGTGGGCAGGTGCTGTTTTCAGGTGGGCAATGACGAGATATTCGAACAGTTTCAGACAGCCTACAGCGGCGCCGCCTATTCCGAGGATGCGGCTGACAAAGAACCGCGGGTCAGGCTTCTTACGCTTTGCGGAAGACCGGTCACTGCGGCGCTGACCAAACGGACCGGTGAAGGCAAGCGAAAGACTGAACTGGAAAAGGTGACGGAATATCTGATCCGGACTGCGGAGGCACAGGGATACGGAAAAAGCCGCCTGCTGTGGCTGCCACCGCTGAAGGAGAAGATCTCCCTTAATGAACTCTCATCCTGTGAAACAGAGGGTACGACACTTTCTGACAGACAGGCGGACACCGGAGAAATCATCGTGCCTGTGGGCATGGCGGATCTTCCGGATGAACAGGCACAGAGAGTTTTAAAGATAAGTTTCCCCGAAGCCGGAAATATGGCGGTATGCGGTACTGTTGTGAGCGGAAAAAGCACTTTCCTGCAGACGGTCATCTGCTCGCTTATCTCTTCGTGTCCTCCTTCCCGGGTGATCGTGTACGGCATCGATTACAGCGGCAGAAGCATGCAGGAATTTATCGAAGCACCGCATGTCGGAGGCATGATGCACGAGACCGATACCGAAAAGACAGGACGCTTTTTTAACATGATGATGTCGATGGCAGAGAAGAGAAAGGATCTGTTCCGAGGCGGTAATTTTACGGAATACATAAGGGCGGGGATGCCGGATATTCCAGCGGTATTCATCATCATCGATAACTACGCCTCGTTCAGAGAAAAAACCGCGGACATCTATGAACCGGTGATCATGCAGCTTTCGAGAGAGGGAAATCGTCTGGGTATCTTTCTGATCATCTCGGCCGCAGGGTTCGGCATGAACGAGATCGGGAACAGGCTGAGAGAAAATATGCGCACAGTCATTTCGCTGGGAATGACGGACAGGTTTGCCTGTGCGGAATTATTCCGGATGGTCAGGACAGAGACGGTACCCTCTCCGGGGATCCGGGGACGCGGACTGGCGATATATGAAGGAAAATTGAGGGAGTTTCAGGCGGCACTCGCGATCGGTGATGCCGATGACTACGAGAGGTCGGAGTACATTCACACTTTATGCCGCAAACTCAGAGAAAAATACCCGGGGGAAACAGCACCGCGGGTTCCGGATATACCGGAAAAGCCTGTGTTCGACGATTTTGTATCGGACACAAAGGTCGTCGAAATGCTGAAAAGTCCTGCCCTGCTGCCTGTCGGGTACAGATCCTATGATGCGGGTATTTACGCACTTAACCTTCAAAAAACCTTCTGCTTCCTGGTGACAGGAGACCGAAGGAGCGGAAAGACCAACTTCCTGCGGGTCGCTGCAGAGTGCGCCCTGTTAAAAGGGATGGAGGTGCTTGTCATCGACTCGCCGGAGAGACATTTGCTTTCCTGTGCAGATAAAGAAAATCTATACTACGCATCGGGAGAGGAGCAGACATTTTCCTGCTTTTCGGAAAAACTGACTCCCATGCTCGAAGAACGCAGCCTTGCCATTAAGAAGACCGGTTCCGGTCCCCGAAAAGAGGGGAAGGAAATGCCTTTTTCCCCTGTGCTCCTTCTGATCACAGACCTGGAGTGGCTTCTCACCACGGCCTGCCGTTCAGAGCGAAATATGAAGGGCTTTCTGGAGATGCTGTTTGAAAAAGGAGCAGGTTATGGGATCGTTGTCCTGGCGGAGCTGTCGCTTGAAAAGAAAAGCGGGGTGCAGGTCCTGCCGGCTTTTAAGAGCTTTAATTCCGGAAAAGCGGGGATCCATTTTGGAGGAAAGACAGCCGGCAACACCCTTCTGAACTATGATCATCTGGACTACAGACAGCAGAACAAAGCACAGAAACCGGGGGTCGGACTTCTTCCGGAGATAAACGGAGAAAGTATGAAAGGCAGTATTATAGTTCCTTATTACGGGAGATTCACAGAATAATAAGCCGGAGGATACGATATGATGATTGTAGACGTTTTTATACCGTTACCTGATACAACATTTGATTTTGAAGCCCCGCCCGAATGCACGGTGGGAGAATTTACCGAGGAGGTCCTTCGCATCCTCTGTGATATATATCACTCGGACAGCGTAGACCCCGGAGAATTTGTACTGTTTTCGACGGAACACGGGCTTCCGCTGCCGCCTGACAGAAGTCTGGCAAGCTGCGGCATTCACAGCGGCAGCAAACTGATCATCACGTGATCAGGGCGTCCCGGGAATGACAGGAGATAATATGGAAACGATCAGGATAAATACACAAAGCCTCAGGGCGGCTTCGGAAAACCTGGAACAGGCAATCGGGACTGCGGAGCAGAGCGTCGGTACTATTGAGAGTACCGGGCAGAGCATGGACGCGATGTGGGAAGGCGAGGCAGAACAGAAATTTATGGCTGTCCTTCGTGAAGATCTCGAATATATCCGTAAGGTGATCCTGTCGGCCAGGCAGTTCGCCGGGTATGAGTCAAACGCGGCAGGATCATATGATGCGTGTGAAGGCGAGGTTTCGGGAGAAATTTCATCGCTCACCATCGGCTGACAGAAAGGCAGGTATATCCATGAGCATCACACTTAAGGTTACGCCCTCTGAGCTTACCGCAGCTGCAGCAGAGATCGAAAATGCGGTCGACGCTCTCAGAGCCGGGTTTGAAGAGGCGGACAGGATCGTGACATCCTGTGCCGCTTTCTGGGAAGGGGAGGCGTCGGAGAAACATAAGGAAATGTACCGGGAGCTCAAGGAAGGCATGGATGAGGCTCTTCTGCATATCAGGGAACATCCCCAAAAGCTGCTCAGGATGAGCGGCGTGTATACGGATGCCGAGGACGGGTCTGCGGGGATCGCCGGAGCTCTCGGAAGCAGTGTCCTGTGACGCACTGCGGTTTCCGGTCAAGGCGCCTGTGATCTTACACAGTGCGCACGAAAGGAATAAACGTGAAAACAGAAGCAGAAATATATCTGGAATATGAGAAGGCACTGTCACAGGCAGAGACTCTTATGCAGCTTGCGGCAGAAATTAATTCGTCGGTTGCGGGAGATACAAAAGAAACGACGGCTGCACTTGAGACAGTGTGGAAGGGGGAGAGCGCGGAAGCATTTTATGCGAAATGCGGTATTCTGACACAGAAATGGTCCGACTGTGCATCTTCTCTGACAAAGACCGCAGAGGCAGTGAGAACCATCGCGCAGAATATTTACAATGCGGAGATGCAGGCGCTCAGGCTGGCTGAGACAAGAAATTATTAATAAAGAAAGGAAGTAACGGTTCAGTTTCTGGACGGATACGAAAGGAAGAACTATATGGCATCGGAAATAAGAGTGACAAGTTCGGCACTCAGAGCAAAAAAGGAAGAGCTGATACAGCTGAATCAGAAATTTACCGAAAACGCAAACTCTATGGAAAACACGGTACACACATTGGAAGGCAGCTGGGAAGGCGAATCACATGACGCGTTTTACAATGCTTTCAGCACAGACCGCGGGAAGATGACGACATTTGCCGGCGCGATCGATCAGTATACGGCGGCACTTGAGCAGATCATCGCCAAATATGAAGCCGCCGAGGCACAGAACGTATCGATCGCATCGAGCAGAACATATTAATAAGGAGGAAATATGGCCGATTATTTAAAAGTAACACCGGAAAAACTGAACGCGGTGTCTGCGGAGCTTGAAGGAGAAGGCACTACAATGAAAGGCTGCACCGACCGCATGGTCAGTCTGGTGAACGAGATCAGCGGTGAGGTGTGGAGCGGCGATGCGGCTACCGCCTACAAGACGAAATTTACCGGCCTGCAGGATGACATGGATACGTTGTACCGCATGATCACGGAGCATGTTAACGATCTGCAGGAGATGGCAGCCCATTATACCGAGGCCGAGACCGCCAATCAGGAGGTGGCGGGAAGCCTCAGCTCGGATATCATCAGCTGAACTCAAAAAATTGTTAATGGAGGTTTACATCTAAAACAGAATATTATATAATTTAGTATTGTGGTGAGGAATTGCCCTCAGACTTGATCACAATACAAAATCACAATACATAACAAAGGCAGGTGAACAGAATGGACAGTAGTGATGGTCATGGTCGAAGTTGCTATACGGACGGAGATGATGCGGTACCGGACTTGCTGTACAGGCTGATGTACCTGCCTTTATGTTAACTCCGGCATCGTTATTCTTCTTCTGCCCGTTCTTATCACAGAATAAGGGACGAAGGAGGATCTGCAAGTGGAGAATGAGCATCTTGATTCACCGGTGGAAGCCGGGCTTGATCAGACCGCTCAGAAACCGGATTATCAGAAAAATATCATCGAGATCATCAGGAGCAACGCGACTCCAAGAATGATGAGAGAGCAGCTGAACGATTATCATGAAAATGATATCGCGGAGGTGCTGCCAAAGCTGCTTCCGGCTGAGCGGAGAAAGCTGTATCACATTATGGATACAGGCAAACTGTCTGATATCTTCGAGTATATGGAAGAAGATCAGGCAGGAAAATATCTGGCGGAGATGGACCTGAAAAAGGCAGCGGTCCTGATCTCGGCCATGGAATCGGATTTCGCGGTCAACGTGCTGCGCGAGATCGACAGGGACAGACGTTCGCTGCTGATCGAGCTGATGGACGAAGATGCGAGAAAGGACATCAGACTGCTGGCATCGTTCGATGAGGACGAGATCGGCAGCAGGATGACGACCAACTATATCGTGATCCGCGAAAACCTTACAGTCAAACAGGCCATGAGCTCCCTCGTGGAGCAGGCCTCTGAAAACGACAATATTTCCACACTTTTTGTTGTGGATGAGACAGGAGCTTTTTACGGAGCTCTCGATCTGAAGGAACTGATCATTGCCAGACAGAACACCAATCTGGAAGGCCTGATCGTTACTTCCTATCCTTATGTATACGGCACAGAGACGATCGACGAGTGTATCGAAAAACTGAAAGATTACTCGGAAGATTCGGTGCCCGTACTGGACAACAACAATCACCTGCTCGGAGTCATCACCTCGCAGAGCATCATCGAAGTGGTCGATGATGAGATGGGAGAGGATTACGCCCGACTGGCAGGTCTGACTGCGGAGGAGGATCTTAAAGAACCGCTCCGCGAGAGTATGAAAAAACGTCTCCCCTGGCTGATCGTGCTGCTGTTTCTGGGCATGCTGGTCTCGACAGTGGTGGGGGCATTTGAGACGGTCGTGTCTCAGCTTACACTGATCATGGCGTTCCAGTCACTGATCCTGGATATGGCAGGTAATGTGGGTACGCAGTCTCTGGCTGTTACGATCCGTGTCCTGATGGATGAGACGCTGACAGGCCGTCAAAAGGTAGGCCTGGTAGGCAAGGAGATCCGCGTGGGTCTCAGCAACGGACTGATCCTGGGAAGTTTTTCCTTCCTGTTTGTCGGTCTTTACATTCACTTTTTTAAAGGAAGAACCTTTATGTTTGCGTTTGCGGTCTCGGGGTGCATCGGCCTTTCACTGCTCCTCGCGATGGCAATATCGAGCGCTGTGGGAACATTGATCCCGCTGTTCTTCAAAAAGATCAACATTGACCCTGCAGTCGCATCGGGTCCCCTGATCACAACGGTCAACGACCTTGTGGCGGTGGTTTCCTATTACGGACTCAGCTGGGTCCTGCTGATCAATGTCCTTCAGCTGGGAGGCTGACCGAAACAGATGACAAAGGGGTGGCTTTCAAATTACAGAGCCGCCCTTTTCTGTGCTATAATGCATTTCAGGTATTAAACCTGTTTATTTTTTACATAAGAAGGAGCAGTGAAAAATATGAAGAGAAGCAAATTGCTTGCCGCTGTACTCTGCGGAGCACTGATGATCGGAGGAACATCTCTTCCCGTCATGGCTGATGCAACAAAAGTCGTAACACTGGGCGCCGACCTCACGGATGCACAGAAGCAGACAATGATGAACTATTTTAAAGCCAATCCGTCAGAAGTACAGATCCTGACGATAACCAACCAGGATGAGAGAAACCATCTGGGAGCCTACATTCCGCTCGCTCAGATCGGAACAAGGACCCTCAGCTGCGCGTACGTAAAACCGACACAGTCGGGCGGCATCCGCGTTCGTACCGCCAACCTGAACTATGTGACGGGCAATATGATCGCCTCCACACTTTCCACATCGGGCGTGACAAACTGCGAAGTCATCGCGGCCTGCCCGTTTGAAGTGTCCGGCACAGGCGCCCTTACCGGCATACAGATGGCTTACGAGACCGCAACGGGAACACAGCTCGACCCGGTCAAAAAGGATCTGGCGGTGCAGGAGATCGTTGTCACCGGAAATGTTGCAAACCAGGTAGGCAACAACGATGCGACCAGACTGGTCAACGATGCAAAGATCGAAGTGCTTCAGAACGAAGTGCACAATGAGTCGGAGATCTACAATATTGTCAACAACATCTGCTACGAGAACAACATCGTGGTAAATGAGACCACCGTGAACGAAATCGTAGAGCTGCTGGTAAATATCTCGGAACAGAACTACAACTACGAAGAGATATCAACGACACTCGAAAACGTCAACAACAATGTCACACAGGTTACCGAGATAAACAACTACGGTGAAGCCGAAACCGGGGAGGTTCAGGAGATCACCGAAACTGAGCAGGTCGAAGAAGAGTATGATCCGGAAAGTATCCTCAATGATATCGATGAGACCGAGCTCGGCGAGAACATTCCGACAAGTTCTACCGAAGATCCTACGCTCGAAGTGATCACTTACGATCCCGCTATCGAGATGGGAGAATCGACGGAAGTTCCGAGTGCCGGAACCGATTCCGAGGGAACCGATGAGTTTGGCATTCCCGAAGGTGAAGAGACCGTGATCGATCCGGCCGGCGAGGAAGAGCAGCCGCAGGAGATCACAGAGGATACAGAGGGCACAGAAGAGAGCGAAGAGCCGACCGGCGAAGAAGCAGAGTTTACGCCCGAAACAGGTTCTGAGACAGAAGAATATGTGCAGGATCCGGAAGGCACAGAGGCTCAGCCGGCAGGTGATTCCGCAGATGCGTCGAGAGATCAGAAGATCGCAGCCTTAAGCGAACAGGCAAAATCGCAGTACGATGCAGTCCTCAAATTCTGCAAAGGAGAATTCGAGGATGACACCGAAGCACTGCAGGCAGCTATGGGCGCTGACTTCGTACCTTCTTACACCTTCACCGACGAAGAGACAGCCAAAAAGCTCTCTGCTCTGATCAGTGACAAATATCTCGAGGCAATCACAACCATGTATACACCGGACGGCACAGAGCAGTACTTCAGCGACGAACTGAATGCGATGGTCAAGTATCTGAAGAGCATCTTCGGAATCGAAGGCAGCACACCCGATACCGCCGCAGCCGAGCTTCTTAAGGATATCACCGCTGAAGATAAAGAGCTGATCTACGGCGACTGCCTCGCATATTTCGAGAAATTCTACGGTGAAGCACCCATCCCGGCTGAAGAAACGACTGATGAGACCAAAGAAGAACAGTCCGAGGAACAGCAGTACGAGGAGGAACAGTACGAAGAACCGCAGTACGAAGAATCCTACGACGATTACAGCTATACCGAAGACACCTACACAGACGAATATACCGAGGATTATTCGATCCCTGAAGGAACTGAAGAAAATTATTAACAACTGTGTCACTGGATAAAATCCGGCCTTCGGGCCGGATTTTTTTGAAGAAATGATCTTATAGTAGAAAAAAAGGCCCGGTTATGCTAACATAAATATCTATTAGGAAAGGAGTCCTGCACATGGGCACAGCTGTAGTCACACTGAAAAAAGGAGAAGGCCGCCTCCTCAAATCCGGCGGCATGTGGATTTTTGACAATGAAATAGCCTCCGTCATGGGCAGCTTCATTAACGGAGATGTTGTATATGTAAGAGATTTTGACGGCTACCCGCTGGGACAGGGCTTTATCAACACTGCATCGAAGATCACCGTTCGCATGCTCACCAGGGACGAACACCTGATCATAGACAGTGCTTTCTTTCGCAAACGTGTGAGTGATGCCTGGAACTACCGTAAGATGACTGTCGACACAGGCTGCTGCCGCATCATTTTCGGCGAGGCGGATTTTCTTCCCGGCTTTGTGGCGGACAAGTTTTCTGACGTGATCGTGATCCAGTCGCTTGCCCTTGGCATCGATCGCTTTAAAAGCGAGATCGTAGAAGCGATAAAGGAAGTTCTGGCCGAGGACGGCATCAAGGTGCGCGGTGTATATGAACGCAGCGATGCAAAAGTACGGCGGAATGAAGGGATGGAGCTGTACAAAGGATTTATCGGCCCCGAATTTGACACTCTCGTAGAGATCAACGAAAACGGTGTCAGATACGAGGTCGATGTGGAGGACGGGCAGAAGACCGGCTTTTTCCTTGACCAGAAATACAACCGCGTCGCGATCCGAAAACTCTGTAAAGGAAAAGATGTGCTTGACTGCTTCACCCATACCGGCTCTTTTGCCCTGAATGCGGGCATAGCCGGAGCCAAAAGCGTGCTGGGCGTAGATGCATCGGAGCTTGCAGTCAGGCAGGCAGAACGCAACGCGGCGCTCAACGGTCTGCAGAAACGCGTGAGCTTCAAATGCGCGGACGTGTTTGAACTGCTTCCCGGACTCGAACAGGCCGGTGAAAAATTTGATCTTGTGATCCTTGATCCTCCGGCATTCACAAAATCCCGAAACTCTGTCAAAAACGCGATGAAAGGATACCGTGAGATCAACCTGCGCGCCATGCGTCTGGTGAAGGAAGGCGGCTTTCTTGCCACATGTTCCTGCTCACATTTCATGACCGAAGATCTGCTTGAGAAGACGATCGTGCAGGCGGCGGGCGGTGCCGGAGTAAGGCTCAGACTGGTCGAAAAGAGGACCCAGGCACCCGACCATCCGGTAATATGGCCGTCCGATGAGTCCTATTATCTGAAGTTTTATATTTTTCAGGTGCTGAAACAGTATTGAGAAGGCATAACAGAGATCGGGTGTCCGAAATGCAAAACAAAATCTATCAGAAAAGCTGACAGGGTGATCATATGTTTGGATATGTTACGATAGACAAGCCCGAGCTTAAGTTCCGTGAGTTTGACGAATACAGAGCGCATTACTGCGGCCTTTGCCGCGAACTGCGTGAACGGTACGGCATCCCGGGACAGCTCACGCTGACTTACGACCTTACTTTTGTGATCCTGCTTCTGGAAGGGCTGTATGAGCCGAAAACACTGAAGGGGAAAACAAGATGTGCCGTGCATCCGGTGGTAAAACGGCCGGTGTGTAAAAGCCGTATAACCGGATATGCCGCAGACATGAATGTCCTGCTGGCCTATTACAAGTGCATGGATGACTGGAACGATGAGCATAAGATCATGCGCCGCGCGTATGCGGGCGTTCTGGAAAAAGGCGCCTCTAAGGTAAAAGATGCGTTTCCCGAAAAGAGCAGGATCATCACAGAATATCTCGAGCGTCTCTCGAATCTGGAAAAAGACAAGTCGACAGACATCGATGCGGTCGCCGGCTGTTTCGGACATCTCATGGAAGAAATATTTGTCCTGAAACATGATATATGGGAGCCGGATCTTCGCAGGATGAGCTTCTTTCTGGGTAAATACATCTATCTGCTGGACGCCTTTGAGGATGTACCGCAGGATATAAAGAGCGGCAGCTACAATATTTTTGCGGAAATGTATCTTCAGGATGATTTTTCGGAGAAAGCAGGGCGTATGCTGCAGATGATGCTTTCGGAATCGTGCAGGTCATTTGAACGGCTTCCGATCGTCAAATACAGCAGCATTTTGAGAAACATTTTATATTCCGGAGTCTGGACCCGGTACAGGGCTGTCCTCCGCAAAAGGGAAAAGGAGCAGGAGAAGAAATATGTTTGACCCGTACAGCGTTCTCGGTGTGAGCCGAAACGCCTCTGACGAAGAGATAAAAAAAGCATACAGACAGCTGAGCAGGCAGTATCATCCTGACGCGAACATCAATAATCCCAACAAAGCGGAGGCCGAAGAAAAGTTTAAGGAGATACAGCAGGCCTACGATCAGATCATGAAGGAGAGGGAGTACGGAACGCAGGGCGGTACCTACGGAGGCTTCGGCGGATTTGCCGGCAGGCAGACAGAATATCAGGACGAAGAAAGCCTGCGAAGGCAGGCGGCCGCAAACTATATTCAGAACGGTCACTATCAGGAAGCGCTCAACGTGCTGCAGGAGCTGAAAAGCCGGAACGGGCAGTGGTATTATCTTTCCGCGATGGCCAACATGGGACTGGGCAATAATATGAACGCTCTGGAATATATGAGGGCAGCCGTGAATCTTGAACCCGGCAATCAGGAATACAGGATGATCCTTAACCGGCTGGAGAACGGAGACAGCTGGTACGTAAGACAGAGTCAGCCTTTCGGCGGTATGCAGGGCACGGGAAATGATATGTGTTTAAATGTATGTCTTGCAAATCTTGCCTGCAATCTGTGCTGCCCCGGCGGAGGTATCCTGTGTCTTTAACAGCTTTTCTTGACAAAAGGTATTGCGGCGTATTATTATAAAATTGATATAAAAGAGCCGGATCATTTCCCGATTGGCCGAATTTTATATACAACGCTTATACTACAGCGGGGAGGGGAGCAATATGGGCAGTATATGGAAGAGAATTCGTTCCGGATTTTTCATGATCATGCTTGCGGCTGTGTTTATGGTCGCAGCTGTGGCGATCGCACCTGCAAATACATATGCCGCACAGACAGTCAAAACGACTAAGGCATCAAAGGTACTCAACGGTTTCGTCACACAGAACGGATCGACTTACTACTACATTGACGGAAAAATGATCAAAGGCTGGAGGACGATCAATTCGGATCGCTATTACTTCAGCAAATCCAACGGAAAAATGATCAAGAGCTGGCTTAAGCTGGGCGACGAAAGATATTACTTCGCGACAAACGGCAAGCTGGTCAGGGACAAGCTCCTTTATGATTCCAAAAAGAGAATATATCGTTATATCAACGCGAGCGGCCGTCTGAAAAGAGGCTGGCAGACTCTGGGAAGCGGTAATAAAAGATATTTCAGCACCTCGGTCGCGGAACTCGCAAAAGACGGTATCATGGCGCAGGGATTTGTAAAGGTAGGAAATGCTACATATTATTTCCAGCCTAATACGGGATACCTGCTTACCGGATGGCTCACCCGCAAATCCGACGGGGCGCGGTTTTATCTGGATCCTGCAAAAAACGGAGCCATGGTCGTTAGTTCGTCAAAAACGATCGATGGAGTGACATATCTTTTTGACAAAAAAGGTGTGTCGACGATTCAGCTGAGCCCGGCAGGAACCGTGACGCGTCTGCCCGGAAGTGCGAAGACGATCCGCAATTATCTTCTTAACGGTTTGCAGGCCTGCGGAAGAGTCCTTTATATCTGGGGCGGCGGCTGGACGCAGTCGACAGTCAAGGGCGTTCCGAGTTCATGGGTAAACTGGTACAACAGCCAGGACAGCTCCTATAACTACAACTACTACAGAGACCTCACCACCGCAAATCGTGTAAAGGGTCTTGACTGCTCGGGATTTGTCGGCTGGACAACTTATCAGACAATGCAGTCGGTTTCGGGAATGACCAATTATACTGTGGTCTCCGGGCAGGTCGGCGGACTCTATGCAGGCAGAGGATACGGCTATATCCTGTCACAGGCTGAGCTTAGGGCGGACGGCTATAAACTGTATCCCGGTGATATAGGATATGATGACGGACATGTATGGATAATCGTAGGACAATGCAAGGACAAGAGCTGCGTTGTACTTCACTCGATCCCGCAGGCGGGCGTACAGCTTTCCGGAACACCTACTCCGGACGGCAATGAAAACAGCCGGGCTGTTCAGCTCTGCAACAGATATATGGCCGTGTATCCGGGCTTTACAAAATTCCCGTACAGAACATCGATCACCAACTATATTACCCGCAGCAACTATTTCCGCTGGAACAGAGGCACGCTGGCGGATCCCGATGGATTTATGAGCAAAAATGCCGAGCAGGTGCTCTCCAGTCTTTTCAGCTGAGACTCCGGTAACCATGTGATCTTGTCTGTTACGAAAATTTACATAAATTAAGGCAGAACATTTTGTGTGTTTTGCCTTTTTTTTACGCATATTTAGCCGGATATTGTTTGCATATGTCACAGATTTTACTTTTATGTTGACTTGCATATAGGTTTGTAATATAATAATTCACGGGGATGTAACAGAAATGTAAAGTACAAGTGAAATTGTTACACTTGTATGGGGTAACTGTAATATATGTGAGGATGGTATTTCATTATGCAATCAATTAGCAGACGGATCAGATTGACTATCACATTTCTGTTTCTGATATTCGCGGCAGTCGGTATCAGTACCATAATGGTTCATGAGGACGTACAGGCTGCGACAGCTAACGGGTTTGTGACGAAAAGCGGAAAAACCTACTATTATAAAAACGGAAAAATGATCAAAGGCTGGCTCAGCCTGAATGGTAAAAAATACTTTTTCGGTGGAGACGGAGTACAGAAACAGGGCTTCGCTATCATCAAAGGTAACAAATATTATTTTGTTTATTCGTCAAATCCGAAAAACAGAGTAATGGTCACCGGCTGGCTTACAGACAACAAAGGCGTAAAGCGCTTTTTCAACGGCGTAGGCGTACTTCAGGTAGGCTGGAGAACCATCAGCGGAAAGACATATTATTTCGACCCGATAAAGAAGGGCGGAGCCAGGATCGGCTGGATGACGGTCGGAAGCACCCGCTATTTCTTCAGCAGAGACGGATCTCTGATCAAAAATGCGCTTGTGTATGACAGCAATAAGCACGGATACCGCTATTTCAAGCCGAAGGGACAGATGGCCAGAAGCTGGTATACCTTCAGCAGCGGCAAAAAGAGATATTTTACTTCTACGCCCAAGACACTTGCAACAGACGGTATCATGAAGACCGGCTTTACCAAAGTCGGAAACAAAACTTATTATCTGAGTACAAACAGTGCAGTTTCTCAGAGAGGTCTTCTGGTAACAGGATGGATCACACAGAAGTCCACCGGAGCAAAGTATTATTTCGATCCCGCTGCAGGCGGTGCCATGGTCGTCAATCAGACCAAGGTGATCAACGGTGTGACATACGTATTCGACAGTACCGGAAAAGCTTCCGTCAAGACGATCGTGTCACAGACGACAAGCAGCGCAAAAACGATCAAGAATTATCTTAAGAACGCTCTTCAGCCTGTAGGCCAGTGCCTGTATGTATGGGGCGGCTGGGGCCATGGAACAACAAAGGGTGTTCCGAGCGAGTGGAAGACGTTCTATGACAGCCATGCAAGCGGATACGATTATCACTATTATGAGTTCCAGCGTACCAAAGGTCTTGACTGCTCGGGATTTGTCGGTTGGGCGGCATATCAGGTAATGCAGTCGAAATCGAATGTAGGAAGCGGTTACACAGTCGTTTCCGGCGCGGTAGGATCTACATATGTAGGCCTTGGCTGGGGATCCATCATCAACCAGTCACAGCTTGCAAGCTCCGGATACAAGATTTATCCGGGTGATGTCGGTTTTGATGACGGCCATACATGGATCATGCTCGGACAGTGCAGTGATAAGAGCTGCGTGGTGCTTCATTCCACAAATCACGGCGGCGTACAGCTGGCAGGAACACCTACTCCTGACGGCAACTATTCCAGTCAGGCTGTTGCACTTGCCAGACAGTACATGGCAAAATATCCGAACTATAATAAATACACCTCACTTTACAAGCCCTCTACAGGCAATTTCATCAGAAGAGGTAACTTCGTTCGCTGGAACCGTGCAACACTTGCGGATCCGGACGGATATCTGAACATGACCGCAGATAAGATCCTTGCAGATCTGTACAGCTAATTGTTAAACAAATATTGCAGAATTGCCCCTTCCCGGGTCGCCAGGACATGGGAAGGGGTTCTTTTTGGCATAAAATCAACATAAGTATGGCATTATGTAAACTATAATTTCAAAATAATTACCAAATGTTACAGAAATATAAAATAAATGATAAAAAACTCTTGCACCACATGGTGAACTGTGGTAGTATGACAGAGGATAAAAAGAAGAAAATGATCAATTACCTTAAAAAGAAATATTTTTTGATGTGAGGTTGATGAATATGAAGAAAAAAATGTTTTGCCTTACCATGGCACTTCTGATGATGGCGCAGAGCCCGGCTGCAGTGGCTGCTTCTCCGTATACGGAAGAACAGCTCCTGGGATATCAGGCGTGGACAAGCGCTCAGCTGGATGCCACATACGCCAGAATGGATGCTCTGTGGGCGCAGAAACAGCAGCTGCAGAATGAGATCTCCGAGCTGGATCAGACACTCGTGCAGGTAATGGTAAACATTGAGATCCTGAACAACGATATCGCTGACAAAGAAGTCGATATCGAAAAAACGGGTGAGAGCCTTCAGAAGGCGGTCAACGCAAAGACAGAACAGTACAATTCCATGAAGGAACGTATCCAGTATCTGTATGAAAAAGGCGGAGACGACGCCTGGTTTATGATGCTCCTCAACGCCGACGATGTGGCCGATCTTCTTACTAAGGCCGAATATACACAGAAGATGTATGACGCCGACAGAAAGTCACTGAAGAAGTATGTGAATACCATCAAGCAGGTCAAGAACCTTCAGGGCCAGTACGAGTCGGAAAAGGCCGATCTGGAAGAGATGGAGCTTCAGCTGGAAGAGCATTCCAAAGAGCTGGAAAATCAGATCGAGATCAGAAAACAGTCCTCCGCAAACTGTGACGCGGAGATCGCTTATGCACAGCAGCAGGCAGACAATTATGCGGCTCTTCTCATGGAGCAGCAGATGGAACTCGAAAAGCTGGCAGCCGAGAGGATAGCGGCAGAGGAAGCCGCAAGACGTGAAGCCGAGGCTTATGCGGCGGCACAGGCTGCAGCTCAGGAAGCTCAGTATGATGAGCAGTACACAGACGGAAATGATGGCGGCGAGAGCGTAAGCGGCGGCGATGTATATGAGGGCGAGGTCTATACCGAGAGCTACACCGAAACAGTCTATGACGAGAACGGTGAGGTGGTTGGAGAAACGACTTATACCACACAGTACAATGCAGCAGGTGATGTGCTTGCGGAATCCTCCACTACCGGTGAGTACGACGAGGATGGCGATCTCGTGGGTTCCACAACGACCGGTACACTGATCGATGAAGACGGATATGTCTATGAATCGGAAGATGCCGGTGATATTGATGAATCGGGAGCAACGTATTATTCGGATGGTTCAGAGAGCAGCACAGACAGCGATCCGGTAGAGTATGATGAGTACGGTAACGTGATCGATACCGCAAATACGGTAACCGATTATGATTACAGCAGCTCCGCATCCTCCTCTTCGAGCTCCGGATCGGGCTCCTCAGTAGTCGACTATGCGACACAGTTTGTCGGCAATCCCTATGTATGGGGCGGAACAAGCCTCACTAACGGAGCCGACTGCTCGGGATTCGTACAGAGCGTATATGCAAACTTCGGCATAAGCCTTCCGAGAACTTCCTATGAACAGCAGAACGCAGGATACGAAGTTTCTTACGAAGACGCTCAGCCGGGCGACCTGATCTGCTACGGCGGCCACGTGGCCATCTACATGGGAGACGGAAAGATCGTACATGCTTCCAACTCCCGCGACGGTATCAAGATCAGCAACGATGCGACATACCGTACGATCCTTTCGGTACGCCGTCTGGTGTAATGAATAAAGCACCGAAAAAAACAAAGAAAAAATAAAAAAATAATGGTTGCATTAGAGTGCGTCCCGTGCTATTATAGCATGTGGACGCACTTTTGGGGTGGTACCGGTGCGCCCACTTTCAGACATTTGCAGTCTGTATATCAAATAAGAAAGGAGGATTTCCCGTGAAGGTAAGATCATCTGTAAAACCGATCTGTGAAAAATGCAAAGTTATCAAGAGAAAAGGTTCGATCAGAATTATCTGTGAGAATCCGAAGCACAAACAGCGCCAGGGCTGATCGCCGGCGGTTGCTTCGAAAATGCGGCTGCGGCTTGGGCCGCCGTCATGGCCCGGGCTGTATCATGTGAAAAACATGTATTGCCTAATACCGAAGGCAGCGCAGATGCGCAAATTTCGGAAAGGCTGCGGAAGTTATCTGACCCGCGGCTGGGTGTGAATACCGACACACCTCAATTAGGAAACGAAAGTATCACAGGCAGATGCACCCCATTTCACCTTGCCCCGGCAAGTGGTGTACGGTTCGTGAAGCTTTCATATTAAGAATTAAATGGAGGAAAACAGTACATGGCTCGTATAGCTGGTGTAGATTTACCAAGAGAGAAAAGAATTGAAATCGGTCTGACATATATTTACGGAATCGGAAGATCCAGCGCCACAAAGATCGTGGAGCAGGCAGGAGTTAATCCCGACACCCGTGTCAGAGATCTTACAGATGAAGAGGTCAAAAAACTGAGCAGCGTCATCGAAGAGACAATGATGGTCGAAGGTGATCTCAGAAGGGAAATCGCCCTTAATATTAAGAGACTGCAGGAAATCGGATGCTACAGAGGTATCCGTCATCGTAAAGGACTTCCGGTTCGTGGCCAGAAGACCAAGACGAATGCAAGAACACGCAAAGGTCCGAAGAGAACCGTTGCCAACAAGAAGAAATAATTGACGAGTATAAAAAAGGAAAGTGTAGGTTAGTTTTAAAATGGCAAAAACCACCAGAAGAACGACAAAACGTCGTGTCAAGAAAAACGTTGAACATGGTCAGGCACATATCCAGTCTTCCTTCAATAACACTATCGTCACTCTGACTGATAACGAAGGAAACGCTCTTTCATGGGCGAGCGCAGGTGGACTTGGCTTCAGAGGTTCAAGGAAATCTACTCCTTACGCAGCACAGATGGCAGCTGAGACTGCTACCAAGGCTGCCCTTATTCATGGATTAAAAACAGTTGATGTTATGGTTAAAGGACCCGGCTCCGGTCGTGAGGCGGCTATCCGTGCCCTTCAGGCATGCGGCCTCGAAGTAACAAGCATCCGCGACGTGACACCTGTCCCGCACAATGGATGCCGTCCGCCAAAACGCAGAAGAGTCTGATCAGGAGGTTAGTTTGACATGGCAGTAAACAGAGTACCTGTTCTTAAAAGATGCAGATCGCTGGGTCTGGATCCGTTATATCTTGGAATCAACAAGAAGTCTTCGAGACAGCTGAAACGCTCCAACCGTAAGGTTTCCGAGTATGGTAGCCAGCTGAAAGAAAAACAGAAAGCAAAATTCATCTATGGCGTTCTGGAAAAACCGTTCCGCAACTATTATAAGAAAGCGGACCGTATGCAGGGCCAGACAGGTGAGAACATGATGATCATGCTCGAGAGCAGACTTGACAATGTCATCTATCGCCTCGGCTTTGCCCGCACCAGAAGAGAAGCACGCCAGATCGTAGATCACAGACATGTGACCGTTAACGGACATATCGTCAACATCCCGTCCTATCTTGTAAAAGCAGGCGACGAGATCGAGATCAAAGAAAAAGCAAAAAGCTCCGAGAGATACAAACAGATCCTCGAAGTTACAGGCGGCAGATCCGTACCGCAGTGGCTCGATGCAGATCAGGAGAATCTCAAAGGAACAGTTAAAGAGCTTCCGAGAAGAGAAGAGATCGATGTTCCGGTTGACGAGATGCTTATCGTCGAGTTGTACTCCAAATAATTCGCTGTACAGCATGGCTGAATAAAGGGAGAACCCCATCAATCGTTGTATTACGTGTACAGGAGGGACTATATAGTGTTCGATTTCAATAAACCGAAGATCGAAATTACGGAAATATCCGAGGACAAAAAGTTCGGACGGTTCGTGGTCGAGCCTCTGGAAAGAGGATATGGCACTACTCTGGGCAACTCTCTCAGAAGAATCATGCTGTCTTCACTGCCGGGCGCCGCAGTCAGCCAGGTCAAGATCGACGGTGTACTTCATGAATTCAGTTCCATTCCGGGAGTGAAGGAAGATGTCACCGAGATCATTATGAACCTGAAGAGTCTTGCTATCCGCAACAGCAGCAGTGACAATGAGCCTAAGATCGCATATATCGAGTGTGAGGGTAAGGGCGTTGTAACTGCAGCAGATATCCAGGCGGATCAGGACATAGAGATCATCAATAAGGATCAGGTTATCGCCACACTTAACGGTGGCAAGGACTGCCGGCTTGCGATGGAAATCACCATCACCAAAGGCCGCGGCTATGTAAGCGCAGATAAAGGAAAAACCGATGATATGCCGATCGGGGCCCTCGCTGTTGATGCGATCTATACACCGGTCGACAGAGTGAACATGATCGTTGAGAATACCCGTGTCGGACAGGTGACTGATTATGATAAGCTGACTCTGGATGTGTACACAAACGGTACGATCGATCCGGATGAGGCAGTCAGCCTTTCCGCAAAGGTGCTGAGCGAACATCTCAGCCTGTTCATCGATCTCTCCGAGAACGCCAAGAACGCGGAGATCATGATCGAGAAAGAGGACGATGAGAAAGAGAAAGTTCTCGAGATGAGCATTGACGAGCTCGAGCTTTCGGTTCGTTCTTACAACTGCCTCAAGAGGGCAGGGATCAATACGGTAGAGGAGCTTTGCAGCAAGACTTCCGATGACATGATGAAGGTACGTAACCTTGGTCGTAAGTCACTCGAAGAAGTGCTTGCCAAGCTGAAAGAGCTTGGACTTCAGCTCCAGCCGACAGAAGAATAATGACTGAGTGCCGGACATCCGGCACAATATAATAAAGGTGGATGCCAGACAAGGGTGCAGTAAGACCGAACAAGCGTGCTCCCCTGTTCCACAGATGGAGGAAAACAAAATGGCAAAATACAGAAAATTAAGCAGAACATCCGATCAGAGAAAAGCGCTTCTCAGAAACCAGGTTACCATGCTTCTTTACAGAGGCAAGATCGTGACTACCGAAGCTAAGGCAAAGGAAGTTCGCAAGATCGCCGAGTCTCTTATTGCAAGCGCTGTCCGTGAAAGAGACAACTTTGAGACTGTTACCGTAACCGCAAAGGTTCCGCGCAAGAACGCAGAAGGCAAGAGAGTCAAAGAAGTCATCAACGGCAAAAAGCAGACGGTCTATGATGAAGTACAGAAAGAGATCAAAAAAGATTCTCCTAGCAGACTTCATGCCCGCCGTCAGATGCTGAAGGTGTTCTATCCGATCAAAGAAGTGCCGGAAAAAGGTGCCGGAAGAAAGAAAAACACCAAACAGGTCGATATGGTCGACAAGATGTTCAGCGAGATCGCTCCGAAATATGCTAACCGTAACGGTGGATACACACGTATCGTCAAGATCGGCCAGCGTAAAGGCGATGGCGCTATGGAAGTCCTGATCGAGCTGGTATAAGGTTTTCATAGACAAGCTGTAAACGAGCGCTGCAGGTCAGAATTTCTGATTTGCAGCGCTTTCTTCAGTTCTAAAGGATAGGTAAGACCGGTATGGGGATCAGATGTACGGCTGCCGTCTGGGCGGCAAAGATGACAGGCTTCTTCAGCAGACTGACAGGAAGACAGGGAGTGACTCTGGCAGGGCAGGTCGCTCTGAAAATATGTCCCGATCTGCTCCGGGAACTGTCAGGACAGGTGAGAAAAAATATATTTGTCACCTGCGGGACAAACGGAAAGACAACGACGAACAATATGCTCTGTTCAGCTCTGGAGGCTGAGGGATTTAAAGTCGTGTGCAATCACACGGGATCCAATATGCTTAACGGAGTGGCAGCGGCTTTTGCGCTGAGTGCAAAGTTAAACGGAAAGCTGGATGCGGATTACGCTGTGATCGAGGTGGATGAGGCTTCGACAAGATATGTATTTCCGGCGATAAAGCCCGACTATATGGTCATGACGAATCTTTTCAGGGATCAGCTGGACAGATACGGTGAGATAGATATTACCATGAACATTCTGGAAGAGATGATCAGAAAAGTGCCAAAGATGAAGCTGATCATCAATGCGGACGATGCTCTTTCAGAATATCTCGCCGAGGATTCCGGCAATGATTTTGTGACTTACGGGATAAGCCGGCAGGTCGTTAAAAGTGCTGCGAACGAGATCAGAGAAGGCCGGTTCTGCAAAAAATGCGGCGAACGGCTGCAGTACCGTTTTTATCATTACAGTCAGCTGGGTGATTACTCCTGCCCGGGCTGCGGCTTTCACAGGCCGGCTCCCGATTTTGACGCCTTCGATGTGAAGACAGGAGAGGATATCGCCTTTTCGGTCGAAGGCAGAACTTTCCGGGCAAATTATAAAGGATTTTACAATGTGTACAATATCCTGGCGGCTTATGCGGCACTTCGCACGGCAGGATGCGGTGCGGATCATTTTCAGCAGATGCTGGATGGCTACAATCCCGAGAACGGACGTATGGAGCAGTTTATGATCGGCGGGACAAAAGCCGTCCTTAACCTGGCAAAGAACCCTGCCGGTTTCAACCAGAACATCTCTGCGGTGATGCAGGATCCCTCGCCGAAGGACATCATCATTGTGATCAATGACAACGCGCAGGACGGACGTGATATCTCCTGGCTGTGGGATGTGGATTTCGATCTTCTTGGGGATGAGAGCATCCGTTCGATCACGGTCAGCGGGATCAGATGTCAGGACATGCGGCTCAGGATGAAATATGTGGATATTCCCGCCGATCTTGTTCCGGATGTGGAGACGGCCGTGAGGCGCCGGGTAAAAGACGGAGTGAAGAATCTCTATGTGCTTGTCAACTATACTGCGCTTTTCAGTACGCGGAATATCATGAAGAGGCTTCAGGAGGAAAAATGATGAAGATTACGATAGGACATCTTTACCCCGACCTGCTCAACCTGTACGGAGACCGCGGAAATATTCAGTGTCTGATGAAAAGATGTGAATGGCGCGGAATAGAAGCCGAAACCATCGCCTATGAGCTCAATGACCGGATCGATTTTGGGGCGCTCGATATCGTTCTTCTGGGAGGAGGCTCCGACAGAGAAGAGATGATCGTGTGCACACGGCTTCAGGAGATCAGGGACGATTTTAAGCGCTATGTGGAGAACGATGGCGTTGTGATCGCCATATGCGGGGGATATCAGCTCCTGGGACATTACTACAGAACATCCGAGGGCGAGATGAAGGGATTGAGCCTTGTCGACCTTACCACAGAGCAGGGCGAAGGCAGGCTCATCAACAATGTTGTGCTGAAAAGCGATCTGTTTGACATGCCGATCGTAGGGTTTGAAAATCATGGAGGCAGGACCGATATCCGGGGAAACAGGCCCCTGGGAAAAGTTCTGTACGGATCCGGAAACGACGGTAAGAGCGGATTCGAAGGAGTGGTGTACCGAAATGTGATAGGAACCTATCTTCATGGCCCGCTTCTCCCCAAAAATCCGGCGCTCGCCGACCTTTTGATCGAGAAGGCGCTGCAGAAAAAATATGGCAGCGATGTCCGGCTCGAAGCTCTTCCCGACAAAGAAGAGCAGGAAGCAAACCGGTATGTGTATGACAGGTTTGTCCCGCACTGACCGGCGATTCACTTTGCCGGATGAGAAATATAAAACAAAAATATTAATTCCGAAAAGGCTTGCAAACGTGGTTTACGAAATGTATAATTATGTTACTGTAAGTGAGGACAGAATTAAGGGGAGAAACAGGCACCAAGGAAAGGAGATTTGATATGCAGAAATATGTTTGTGAACCATGTGGTTATGAGTATGATCCTGCTGTAGGCGATCCCGACAATGGCATTGAGCCGGGTACAGCATTTGAGGACCTTCCGGACGATTGGACATGTCCGATTTGCGGTGTGTCCAAGGACGAATTTGTACCTGCATAATAAGTAATACGGAGGTGCCGAAAGCGGAGGGGCTTTTGACACCTTCTTTTTTCCGGGGATAAGGGGTAATATAATGGCAAAGTACAACAATCAGAAGGCCAAGATCCTTTTTTTGCAGCAGATGTTGTATGAGTCCGGGGAGAACCATACCATATCTATGCAGATGATATTGGATACTCTTATGCAGAAGGGTATCAGAGCCGAGCGCAAAAGCATTTATGATGACATGGATGTTCTGCGCTTTTTCGGCATGGACATCAGGTACCGGCGGGAGAAACCGTCCGGGTACTATCTGGCAGGCTTTAACGGGCCGGAAATCCGTATGCCCGAGTCTGCATCTTCGGTTCCGTCGGAAGAAAGACCGGAAGAAGAGAGAATGACGGCTGCAGGCGAAGACGCGGCAGAGTATGATACGGCGTCTGCTCCGGCAGGCAGTTCCGAAGATCCGGATACTTCATCCTGGATGAATCCTGCAGGAAAAGGCGACCGCAAAAAGCAGTTAAAGCTGCTCTGCACCGAAAAAGGAAGAAGTATGGCGAAGTCTTTTTTTAGAGACAAGGCGGAGTTCAAGATCAGAGACGACAGATATTATCTTGTGACGGCTCCTCTTTATGAAGACGCGATATTTTTCGGGTGGCTTACCGCAGCGGGAACGGATGTCAGAATTTTGAAGCCGAAAAAGACGGCGCAGGCTTACAGGGAGTACCTGAAGAGTCTGATCAAAGATTATAAAACAGAGAAGTAACACATGTGTATTTGCTCCCTTGTTCCTGTGACGACGAGGGCGAATATGCAGCTGAAAGGAATTTGTCACATGAAGAGGAGACCGGCGTTTATCCTTACCGGACTTGTGGGACTTATTGCTGTCTCGCTGTCTGTGTCGGGATGCGGAAAAAGCGAGGCCACCAAGGCCGCGGCGGAGAGTGAGGAGACCGAAAAAGAAGGAAACAGTGAGACGGTCGAAGCCTCGGAAGAGGATGAGGAAGAAAAGCCCAAGGAAGAGGTACCGGCAGAAGAGCAGCCTGTTCCCAAGGTGGCTATCCTGCTCCCCGGAGGACCGGAGGACAAAAGGTGGAGGACCGACGTCGAGATCATGCGGGCCGAGCTTGAGGAAGCCGGACATTTATCGCAGGTATTCTACGCGGAGGGCGACGCAGATACGCAGGACAGACAGCTGCGTGAAGCGGCATCGGCAGAGCTGACTTCCGCGATCATCATCGCACCGCAGGATCCGTACAGCCTGTCCGAATCGCTTCAGGCCGCTGCGGATGAGGGTATCCCGGTTTTTGATTATGACGAGCTGATCATGAACACACCGAATATCAGCTATTTTGTGACTTTTGACGCCCGCGAGGCGGGACATCTCATGGCAGACCGTATCATTGCCGACAACAATCTTACCATACCGGAAGCTGACGAGACGCCCGAGCCGATGACTATCGAATATCTGATGGGTGAATCGTCGGGGACGAACGATCTGTTTCTGCTGAACGGACTGCTGGAACGCCTGCAGGATTATTATGATGCGGGTGTACTTACTTCGCTCTCTTACGGGAGCACCTACAGCAGAGCTGCGGTCATCGAAGACCAGAGCTCGCTTAAGGACAAAGGATTTGTGAAGGTCCTGCGAGATCTGTATCAGCAGAAGGGGCCGGACATTCTTTGCACACGGGGAGAAACCCTGACAAAAGCCGGGGCTTCGCTGCAGCGGAGCGAAACTTCCGCAGCATTGCCGGAGACGGAGGAAAACGGGAGCGGGGGATATCTGATCTCGGCTGACAGTCATGCTTCCGTAATACAGCAGATCGCTTCGGGACAGGTACGCGCGGCTGTTTTTAAAGACAACCGAAAGCTGGCAGAAAAATGTGCCGAGACAGTCATCACCTGCCTGAAGGATGAAGACCTCGAAGTGTCAAATTATGAGGAATACGACAACGGAGTCAAGATCATCAAAGCTGTCACCTGTGATGCGGAGATCATAGACAAAGATAATTATCAGGTTCTGATAGACGATGGATTTTTTGAAGAAGAGGATATCCGTCCACAGGCCTGATCGGAATACTATCAGGAGGGGTATTATGCCTGCAGGTAAAACTGCACGCAGATACTCCTTGTTTTTTTTGACAAAACTGTACTTTGCATCTATAATGGTCGGAGAATCGCATCAGTGTACTGACTCGACCGGTGAATGAGGCAGGACACAGGATTTTGCAGAAAGGATCATCACACATGGAAACGGAACACAGCCACCATCATACTCATACGCATAATCATACTCATACTCATACGCAGACGAAGGCTGTGCTCAACCGGCTGTCCAGAGCCATAGGACATCTGGAATCGATAAAACGGATGGTTGAGGATGGCAGAGACTGCCCGGAGATCCTGATCCAGCTTTCGGCAGTGAAAGCTGCGATCAACAATACCGGAAAGATCATTCTGCAGGACCACATCGAACATTGTATCGTGGATGCAGTCGAACATGGAGATGAACAGGCGATCAAAGAACTGGAGAAAGCGATCGATCAGTTCGTAAAATAAAAGCCTCAGGAGGTAAAAGAATGGCTAAAGAATGCAGCAGCACAACATGTGATAAGTCGAGCTGTGAGGGATGTCCGAGCAAAGAGGGCCCTCAGAGCATGATCGAAAAACTGAATGAAAAATCAAGCGTACGCCACGTGATCGGTGTAGTCAGCGGCAAAGGCGGAGTGGGAAAATCCTTCGTGACAGGATCTCTGGCCAATATGATGGCGGCAAAAGGTTACAGCGTAGGTATCCTGGATGCGGATATCACCGGTCCGTCTATTCCCAGAATGTACGGACTTACCGGGTCTGCGATGGGAACCGATGAAGGAATCTATCCCAGGATCACCAAAAACGGTGTAAAAGTGATCTCTGTCAACCTTCTTCTGCCTTCGGAGGACACACCGGTGATCTGGCGCGGTCCCATTCTGGCAGGTATGGTCAAACAGTTCTGGACCGACGTTGTCTGGGGCGATCTGGACTATCTTTTTGTGGATATGCCTCCGGGAACCGGAGATGTTCCGCTCACCGTATTCCAGTCCATTCCTCTTTCGGGGACCGTTATCGTGACGTCACCGCAGGATCTGGTACAGATGATCGTGAAGAAAGCCTACAACATGGCAGGAATGATGAACATCCCTGTGCTCGGCCTTGTCGAGAATTACAGCTACGTCAAATGCCCGGACTGCGGTAAAGAGATTCCTGTTTTCGGCGTAAGCCATATCGAGAAGATCGTAGAGGAGTACGGTATCCCGCTGATCGGAAAGATGCCTGTCGATCCTGTCTTTGCAGAGAAAGCGGACAGCGGCAATTTCCACGAGGTTAACAACGAGTACATTACAGCAGCTGTCGCGGTATTGCCGGACTGAGAAAGGAGAATGCGAATGAGCGGTGTCAGAAGGGTATATGTGGAGAAAAAACCTGCATTTGCAGTACAGGCAAAAGAACTGAAGCACGAGATCGAGAGTTATCTGGGAATCCGTAACGTATCTGCAGTAAGGGTACTGATCCGATACGATGCGGAGAATCTGGAAGATGACCTTTTTGAGAAGGCATGCCGCACCGTATTTTCGGAGCCGCCTGTCGATGATCTTTATTTGGAGAGCTTTGAAGTGCCGGACGGAGCCAGAGTCTTCTCCGTCGAATACCTTCCGGGACAGTTTGATCAGAGGGCCGATTCTGCGGTACAGTGTATTCAGTTCCTGCGCGAGGATGCACTTCCGATCATCCGTTCTGCCACGACTTATGTGATCTGCGGTGATATCACCGAGGATGAATATGCCGCTATTCGCAGCCATTGCATCAATCCGGTCGATTCGAGAGAAGCCGGATACGAAAAACCCGAGACACTTGTCACCGTGTTTGATGAGCCGGCCGACGTCATTATATTTGACGGCTTTACGGCAATGGGAGAGGCAGATCTCAAGTCTCTTTATGACTCATTGAATCTCGCCATGACATTCCGTGATTTTCAGCATATTCAGAACTATTTCAGGGATGAGGAAAAAAGAGATCCCTCTATGACGGAGATCCGTGTTCTGGATACCTACTGGTCGGATCACTGCCGCCATACCACATTTTCTACCGAGCTCACCCGCGTGACGTTCGGGGAGGGTGACTATCTTCAGCCTATTCGCGATACATATGAGCAGTATCTGAGTGATCGTGAAGTGCTGTACAAAGGCAGAGACGACAAATTTGTCTGCCTGATGGATCTTGCCACCCTCGCGATGAAAAAACTGAAATCCGAAGGCAAGCTTGACGATCAGGAGGAATCCGACGAGATCAACGCCTGCAGCATTGTTGTACCCGTGGATGTCGACGGGAAGGAAGAAGAGTGGCTCATCAACTTCAAGAATGAGACGCACAATCATCCGACCGAGATCGAACCATTCGGCGGTGCGGCTACATGCCTGGGCGGAGCGATCCGCGATCCGCTTTCGGGAAGAACCTACGTATATCAGGCCATGCGTGTGACCGGCGCAGCCGATCCTACCGTACCTGTCTCGGAAACTCTAAAGGGCAAGCTTCCGCAGAAGAAGCTGGTGCGCGGTGCTGCCAGGGGATACAGCTCCTACGGAAACCAGATCGGTCTGGCTACCGGTTATGTTAAAGAAATTTATCATCCGTCCTATGTGGCAAAAAGAATGGAGATCGGTGCCGTTATGGGCGCCGCACCTCGCCGCGCCGTCATCCGCGAGAACTCGGATCCCGGCGACATCATCATCCTGCTCGGCGGACGCACGGGACGTGACGGCATCGGCGGTGCCACAGGCTCCTCCAAGGTTCATACCGAAGCCTCTATCGAGGTATGCGGTGCCGAGGTACAGAAAGGTAACGCGCCCACAGAGCGTAAGATCCAGAGGATGTTCCGCCGCGAAGAAGTCAGCCGCATCATCAAAAAATGCAACGACTTCGGTGCCGGCGGTGTTTCGGTGGCTATCGGTGAGCTTGCACCGGGCCTCCGCGTAGACCTGGACAAGGTTCCGCGCAAATATGAAGGCCTTGACGGCACAGAGATCGCCATCTCCGAGTCTCAGGAGAGAATGGCAGTCGTGGTTGACCCGAAAGACAAGGATGCTTTCCTCGCATATGCGGCGGAAGAGAACCTTGAGGCAGTTCCGGTCGCGGTCGTGACCGAAAGCCCGAGGCTGGTGCTTGTCTGGAGAGGCAAAGAGATCGTAAATATTTCGAGGGCATTCCTCGATACCAACGGTGCGCATCAGGAGGCCGCCGTCCATGTGGATATTCCCGCAAGAGAAGGCAGTCTTCTCACAGAAAGAAACGATATTCCCGATGTGCGCGGAAAATGGCTGGAGACTCTGTCCGACCTGAACGTCTGCTCACAGAAGGGTCTCGTTGAGATGTTTGACAGTTCCATCGGCGCGGCAAGCACACTGATGCCGTACGGCGGAAAGTATCAGCTGACCGAGACCCAGGCGATGGTCGCCAAGGTTCCTGTGCAGAACGGCAATACCGAGACGGTCACCATGATGAGCTATGGTTTTGATCCGTATCTCTCTTCGTGGAGCCCGTATCACGGCGCTGTTTACGCGGTTACCGAGTCTGTGGCCCGTATTGTGGCTTCGGGCGGCGACGCGTCAAAGATCCGCTTTACCTTCCAGGAATATTTCCGCAGGATGACGGAGGAGCCTTCCGCATGGAGCCAGCCGGTCGCGGCACTCCTCGGAGCATACTCTGCACAGCTGGGATTCGGCCTGCCGTCCATCGGAGGCAAGGACAGTATGTCCGGTACATTCAACGAGATCAATGTTCCGCCGACGCTGGTGTCCTTCGCCGTGGACGTGGCTAAGCTCGGCGATATCATCACGCCGGAGTTCAAGAAAGCCGGAAACCGAATCGTGTGGTTCCGTGTACCGAAAAATGAGTATGATCTTCCGGACTATGATGCGCTGCTCGATCAGTATGCAAAGATCCATGCAGACATTAAAGCCGGAAAGATCGTTTCGGCATACGCGCTCGACCGCCATGGAATTGCCGCGGCCGTGAGTAAGATGGCCTTCGGCAACGGACTTGGATTTAAGATCGAGCATAATCTGGATCCGAGAGATTTCTTTGCGCCGGGCTTCGGTGACATCGTGATGGAAATTCCGGACGGCAAGGTTTCGGAGCTTTCCTTCACCTATACACTGATCGGTGAGATCACGGCGGACAGTTCGTTCAAATACAGTAACGTCTCGATCCCGCACGAAGAAGCGCTGGGCGCCTGGAAGGGAACTCTGGAAAAAGTGTTCCGCACAGATTCCCGGGAGCGGCAGGAAGAAAAGGTTTATGATCTGAAAGCGAAAGATTCTGCGGACAGTATCGAAAACGGCCTGTATCATGCAGGAAAGGTGTATGTGAGCCGTACCAAAACCGCTAAGCCAAGAGTGTTTATCCCGGTATTCCCGGGCACAAACTGTGAATATGACAGCACGAAGGCTTTTGAACGCGCAGGTGCAGAAGTGGATGTCCGGGTATTCAGAAACCTTTCGGCCGCAGATATCCGTGATTCTGTCGATGTGTTTGAAAGATCCATCAATAATGCGCAGATGATCATGTTCCCGGGTGGATTCTCCGCAGGTGATGAGCCCGACGGCTCGGCCAAGTTCTTTGCTACAGCATTCCGCAACGCAAAACTGGAAGAGGCGGTCATGAAGCTCCTGAATGAGAGGGACGGCCTTGTTCTGGGTATCTGCAACGGCTTCCAGGCCCTCATAAAGCTTGGTCTGGTTCCCTGCGGTAAGATCTGCGGACAGAATGAGAATTCGCCGACACTGACATACAACACGATTGGCCGCCATGTTTCGAGAATGGTCTATACGCAGGTCGTCAGCGATAAATCACCGTGGCTCAGAAAGGCAGTTCTCGGAAATGTTTACTGCAGTCCCGCGTCCCATGGAGAAGGCCGTTTTGTCGCCGAGGAGAGCGTCATCAGGGATCTTCTGGCGAACGGTCAGGTCGCCACACGTTACGTAAGCCCGGACGGAGAACTTCGCCTGAATGACGAAGAATGCAACGTCAACGGTTCTTACTACAGCATCGAAGGCATCACAAGCCCGGACGGACGTGTCCTCGGAAAGATGGCACACGTGGAAAGACGGGATAAAGGCGTGGCGATCAACATTTATGGCGAGCAGGATATCAAAATTTTCGAGTCAGGCGTAGAGTATTTTTGCTAAATTCCTAACATAAAACCGAATTGTTTTGCGCTTTTTTCACAAACTTGACGAAGTGACTCCGAAATCGTTAGAAAATCTTCCTTATCTATGTTACAATAATAAATAAGTTAAAGGGAGAGAATATAACATCAAACGCTTCGGAAGATGAAAGGTGTGGAAAAATGTTTGCAACGGGAGATTATGTGATTTACGGCCGGGTTGGAATCTGCCGCGTAAAGGGCGTAACTACGATGGAAATGGCCGGGGTACCGGGAGATCGCCTCTATTATGTTCTTTCACCGAACGGTAAAAGCGATGGCACCATCTATACGCCTGTGGACGGCATGAAGCAGGTGCTGAGGCCCGTAATGACGAAGGAAGAAGCGGAAAATCTGATCAGCTCTCTGCCCGAGATCGAAGAGCTGAGTATCGAGAACGAAAAGCTTCGCGAGGAAAAATACAAAGAGTGCATGAGAACATGCGACGGTACCGAGCTTTTCCGTATCATTAAGACGATCTATTCCCGCAAGAGAAAAAGACTGAAAAGCGGTAAAAGGGTCACCGCAGTGGACGAGAGGTATATGAAGCTGGCTGAGGACAATCTGTATTCTGAGCTTTCACTTCTGCTCGGGGTTCCGAAAGAGAAGATGGTTTCCTATATTTCAGAAAAAATTGCCGCAAACTGAAAAAAGGTGTTGACAAGCAGTATTCAGCATTATATAATAGCAAGGCAGGTTACGGAACAGAGGTTTTCGGCCTGCCTGCATTATATAAAATGTGCAGTTATGGCGAGATAGCTCAGCTGGCTAGAGCACACGGTTCATACCCGTGGTGTCGAGGGTTCAAGTCCCCCTCTCGCTACTTACCTGAACCCCGGAAACCCTGGCAAAACAGGGGTTCCGGGATTTTTTTGTCTAAAAAACATAGGAGGATTATATGATAGACTTAGTGGATGTAACAAAATCCTACGGCGAAGGAAAGCCGGCACTCAGTCATGCAAATCTCCACATCGACAAAGGAGAATTTGTCTTTGTGGTCGGAAGCAGCGGGTCGGGCAAATCGACCCTCATCAAGCTGCTGCTGAAAGAACTGAACGCCACTTCGGGAAACATTACCGTGAGCGGTGAACGTCTTGAAGTGATGAGGCACCGCAGGGTGGCAAAATATCGCCGCAAGCTTGGTGTGGTTTTTCAGGACTTCAGGCTCTTAAAAGACAGAAATGTCTATGAGAATGTCGCGTTTGCGCAGCGCGTCATCGGAAGACCGGGCAGCGCTATCCGCCGAATGGTCCCCGAGGTGCTTAAAGAAGTCGGCCTCTCGAACAAAATGAAATCGCTTCCCGACGAGCTTTCGGGCGGTGAGCAGCAGAGAGTGGCTATCGCCAGAGCACTCGTCAACCGGCCGGATATCATCCTTGCGGACGAGCCGACAGGTAATCTTGACCCGCAGACTTCGGATGAGATCATGGCAATTCTGGAGAGGATCAACAACCGGGGAACGACCGTGCTGGTGGTAACGCACAACAAAGACATTGTAAACGCGATGCGAAAAAGGGTCGTCACGATGAAGGACGGCGTTATCGTAAGCGATGAGAAGGAGGGTGTATATCATGAGGCCTAGTACGATATGGTATATCCTCAGACAGGGATTTAAGAACATCCGCCGGAACTGGATGTTCTCGGTGGCATCCGTGCTCACCATGGCGGCTTGTATTTTCCTTTTCAGTATTTTTTATGCCATCACGACAAACGTGAATTATATCACCCGCAAGGCCGAGGAGAAGGTGCCGATCACGGTGTTCTTCGATGAGGGTCTGTCTGAGGAGCGCATGCAGGAGATCGGAGAACTCATCGAAGCGCGTCCCGAGGTGGAGAGCATAGTTTTCGAGAGCGGCGATGAGGCGTGGGAAAAATTCAAAGAGACCTACTTTGGGGATGATTCCGAGGCGGCGGACGGATTCCGCGACGATAACCCTCTGGTCAATTCTTCGAACTATCAGGTGAGTCTTAACAACCTTGAAAAACAGCCCGAGCTTGTGGCTTACATCGAAAGCCTGGAGGGCGTGCGAAATGTCAATCAGGCGGAGCAGGCGGCAGAGACGCTCGATTCCGTGCGGAGTGTTATCTACTATGTCTCGCTGGTGATCATTGTTATTCTGCTGCTTATCTCGGCTTTCCTGATCAGCAACACTGTTTCGGTCGGAATCACGGTACGAAGCGAGGAGATCGGTATCATGAAGTATATCGGAGCGACCGACAGCTTTGTGCGTGCGCCGTTCTTCCTCGAAGGTGTCATTCTGGGGGCGATCGGTGCGGCGATCCCGCTTGGCGCTTTCTATTTTATCTATAACGAAGTCGCGGGATATATTCTTCGTACCTACAATGTGCTGTCTCTCAGTGTTGATTTTATTCCGGCACCTGTCATCTACAGAACACTCGGACCGATCGGTCTGGCGCTCGGTATCGGAGTCGGTCTGATCGGAAGTCTCACCACGGTCCGCAAGCATCTGAGGGTGTGACATGCAGAGAAAAGAATACCTGATCGGTTTTATCACCGGAGCGCTTGCTGTTGCGGCGGGCGGGATTTTGGGAGTCACGGTAAATCATGTGCAGCATGTGCGCAGAGGATACGTGATGTCTGATCCCGGTCATCAGGCCAGACTGGAGTCTCTGGAGGATCTGATCGATGAGTATTATCTGGGCGAGACGGATGATGAACAGCTGGCGCAGGGGATCTATAAAGGCCTGATCGATGGGCTCGGTGATCAGTATTCCTATTACTACACTCCGGAGGAGTACACTGAGGAGAAGGAAACCTCCCAGGGGAGTTACGAAGGTATAGGGGTTCTGATGCAGAGCCTGGATGACGGAACTATCCTGATCGTGGAGTGTTACGATAATGCGCCCGGCAAGGCGGCAGGGCTGCTTGTGGGAGATATCATTACCCGTGTCGATGACATGGATGTGACGGAGGCAGAGCTTTCTGAGGTGGTCGCGCA
>CAMNGN010000002.1 GCA_946538475.1 uncultured Blautia sp. | reverse complement strand
ATTTTGGCATTTTCGTCAATATCTCATGCCTCATTGATGACCTGAAGAAGCGAATTCATCTCCTGATACAGAACGTCCTTCGTTGTGGCCCCCATGACAATTGAGCAGAAAGGATGCCCGTATGCATTCTGGCTTAAAAGAGCCAGACAGTTGCCGGCATCTTTGGTGGTACCTGTCTTTCCGCCGAGGATCGTCACATCTTTTGGGGCTGTGGAATCACCCGTAAGATAATGATCGGTCGCTTCAAGGTATGTTGACATGACCGTCCCATCCGCTCTGGTATAATTGACGGTATAACCGGGAAGCTGTGAGATCTGCGTGAATACAGGATACTTGTAGGCTTCATTCAGCATCAGATAGATATCATAGCAGGTGGTGTAATGATCCGGATCCTGCAGGCCGTGCGGATTGGTAAAATGTGTGCCTGTGCAGCCCAGCTGCCCGGCATAGGTGTTCATCATACTGACAAAATCGGCCTCGTTTCCGGCAATGTTCCGGGAAAGTGCAGCTGCCGCGTCATTTCCCGAATAGACAAGAAGGCAATACAGAAGCTGCTCGACAGTGAGCTGATCTCCTGCGATAAAGCCGCATACCTGGGCTCCTTCTTCCAGATTCAGATCCTCCTGCGTGATCGTGATCGTTTCATCCAGATCGCCGTATTTCAGCACAAGCAAAGCGGTCATGATCTTGGTGATACTGGCAGGGTAGACTCTGTCCAGGGCACCGAGGGAATACAGGACTTCTTTTCTGTCCATATCGACCAGCAATCCGTTCTGATCGTTTCCCAGGGACGCCGTCTCGAGGGGCACATCTTCGGTTACAACGCAAAGATCCGATGCAAACGGAACAGCGCGAAGCTCTTCCTTTTGCGTCAGTTTGTTGGCAAATTCCGTGCTGAGAGAATATGGTTTATTCAGCTCACTGAAATTTCCGTCCCGCAGAAAATACACAGCCGCAAATCCCGCTGCTCCGCAGACTGCCAGGAGAAGCAGGAGGAGAAACGTTGTACGGATCCTCCTCATCAGCGCTCTTTTCCTTCGGGCCTTCTGTTTGGGAGACAAGGACTTACGCACTTTCGGAGGAGCAGCCGGGTACTCCCTTCTCACGTCCTTCTCTGTTTTTGGAGCTTTTTGCTCTTTGCTCTCAAGTGCATCAATGTCGAGGGAAGAAGGTCTTGCCTGCGGCCTTGCAGCCTTTGGCTTAGCGTTCGTCCTGCGGACGGGTGCGTTTTTTATGCTCATAGATACTCTTCCTGCCTTTCCGCCAAGTCGTGAGATTTCATGATCTCTTTATTATAGGCACTGCTCTGCAGGCCGATGTTCAGCACAAAACCCATGCCGATAAAAAGACTGACGATCGAAGTCAGACCATAACTTACAAAGGGAAGCGGCGTACCGGTGTTCGGTGCGATCCCTGTCGCTACGCAGATGTTCAGAAAGCTCTGCAGCGCCACGATACTGCCGATCCCGCAGCATATTACTTTGCCGGCAAGGTCTTTTGCCCTGAGACTCATCCTGATGCATTCAAACGATATTCCCAGCAGCAGGAGCACGATGATCGAGCATCCGATAAAGCCGAACTCCTCTCCCGCCACGGCAAAGATAAAGTCTGTCTGGTTTTCCGACACAAAGTTTCCGTCGTTTACCGAAGAGACATTGTCATCCCCCGTGATCTTCTTCCCGACCAGCTCGCCCGATGCGATGGCCGTCTTGGAGTTGTTCTGCTGCTCAATGTCATCGGTGTATTCTTCGTCCTCCGGATATAGGAAAGACATGATACGTTCTCTCTGATAATCCTTGATCAGCTTCTGGTCGGGCTGAACGACGATCGAAAGAAAGATGACCAGAAGCGGTATGGCGATAAGCAGACCTCCTCCGATGATCTTATAGCTGAGGCCCGATATATAGAGAAGAATGAAAAACAGTACCAGGATCGTGATGGTGTTTTTCATATCGGGCTGCACGTAGATCATGAGAAGAGGCACGATCAGCAGCAGCACTGCTTCTCCCAGAGTTCTGAAGGTATTGATCGTCTCCTCATGATCCATCAGGAATTTGGCAAAGAACAGGATGATCAGTACTTTGGAAAGCTCTGTCGGCTGAAAACGGATGAATCCAAGGTCGATCCATCTCGCGGCACCGTTGGCACTGTCGCCGAAAAGACGCACGGCCAGAAGCATCAAGATGTTCGCCACATACATGGACCATTGAAAATTGAGCAGCCAGGAATAGTCGATCAGGGAAAGCACTATCATGATGATCACGCCCATGGCCACACCCATGATCTGCCTCGAACGCAGGGATGACATGGCCATCCCCACAAGGGCAATGCCTATTCCGCAGATAGACAAAAGCAGAAAAACCAGTCTGAAATTGTAAAATCTCAATTTGTACTGTTTAATCATTTGAAGTCTCGCTCGTATCGGCCGCGGCGTATCCGGTGATGATGTTTTCCGGATCGTCCAGCTCAAAGATGTATTTAAAAATGTCATTCGCGATCAGACACGCATTACCTGAAGAATACCCGTTGGCTATACGTACCGCGATCGCATACTGCGGAGTATCGGAGGGAGCATATCCGATGAACAGACCGTGGTTGGGATGATAGATATCCACCTCGGCGGTTCCTGTCTTTCCCGATACTTCCATACGAAGGTCGTCAAACTGTTCGTGGGTCTCTACCACTCTTCTCATACCGTCGTGGATGTCGTCCCAGACGTTCTGAGGCACCTCGGCTTTTGTAAGGATCTCCGGCTGATAATCGGTCACGGTTTCGCCGTCGGGCGTAACCACTTTGTCGAGAAGGCTCAGGTTATACACCGTACCGGAGTTTGCCAGCGTCGAAGCATAGCGGCAAAGCTCGGTGGTCGTATACAGATGAGTACCCTGTCCGATGTAGGACGGCACTGCCAGACTGTCAGAGACCTTCGGCGCAGCTTCGGTGAGCTCTATGCCCGTCTTCTTGTCAAGACCGATGACCGAAGCATAGTACTGCAGTTTTTCCAGACTCTGCTGTTCGGAAAAGCGATTGTCGCCGGTCTTGCCGATCTGGAAACCGACCATGTTGAAGAAATAGTTGCATGATTCCTGAATGGCCTCTCTGATTTCGAGAGAACCGTGTCCCAGCTCGTTCCAGCACCTGATCGGCGGTTCGACGAACTCGAAAAGACCGGTACAGTTGAAATAGGTCTGGTCGTCGATAACCCCCTCCAGCATACCGGCGATGGTAGACAAAAGTTTCATTGTCGAGCCGGGTGCTGTCTGCTGCTGCGTGGCCTTGTTGAAGAAAGGACTGGAAAGGTCCATGGCCAGCTTGGAGTAATACGAAACATCCATGTTGTTGGTCAGACGGTTGTTGTCATATCCCGGATAGGAGACACACGCTATTACTTCGCCGGTATTGACGTCGGTCAGCACGGCCGATGCCGAACAGGGGGTAAGCGCAAGCTGAGCGGGCTCGATCTGGAGGTTCCAGAGCTTTTGGATCATGAAATCGTAAGCACTCATGGTTCCCGCTGCAAGGCCCTGATAATCGCTGTCCTCCTTGGAGAGGATTCCCTGCTCAAAAAGCACAAGGCACAGCTCCTGGCCTGTGATGGTATGCTCATGCAGCATGTAATAATACAGTTTCTTGGAGAAAGCTGTGTCGGTCCGCAGATATTCCAGAATATAATCTGTGAGGGAGGTATACACCTCCTGAGAATCAAGATATTCCGCATCCGAAGAGATGCGTGAGATGTCGATCCAGTTCTGGCTTGCCGCGTAGGTCAGATACTCTCTGAGGCTGATCTCGCCTTCATCCTGATAGGCAATATATGTCTTGTCGGAAGTATCCACCGATGCTTTTTCGATTATGCCCAGCGTATTCTGAAGCAGATCGGTGCAGATGTAATCAAAATATTCCTGATACTGCTCATCCTCGTCTTTATAGGCCGGAGGATTGCTGCCGGTCAGACGGTCTTTGATCACACGGAACACCTGATCCTGCTTTTTCTCAAACTTGGACTGCAGGGTTTTCTCGACGGTGGAGGCTTCTTCATCATCAAATCTTGTGATATCGATCACGCTGTTGGCTACAAGCGCATTGTACACGTCAAAGATAGGGATCTTGATCATGGCCGCGCTGTTGTACAGTTCGTAATCGTACTCTTCTATCGCCTCTATTCGGGAAAGCAGAATACCCGCGACCCTCTGTTTGAGGATCTCGTAGATGGCGCTCTGCCAGTCGGAGTTAACGGTGAGGTACACGTCGTTTCCGGCGGTCGGCTTTACGATGGTGTCATTGTCGATCCTCAGGACTTTTCCGAGGTTATCCACAGTGACGGTCTCTTCGCCGTCGGTACCCTGCAGGGTGAGCTCCATGTACTGCTCTATGCCGGCTTTTCCTACCACGGCGTCATTCGGGTAGTCGGGGTTCTGAGCCCGCAGATTTTCCAGCTCCTCGGCGGAGGCTTTACCGATGTACCCAAGGATCGGGGCCATACTCTCTTCGTCGATGTACTGACGCATGGAATCTTCGACGACATCGATGCCCTGCAGCTCGTTCTGATTTTCCATGATGGCCGCTATGGACTGCTCGCTGACGTTGGTCGCGATCGTGACGGGCATGTATTTTTTGAAACTGTTGGTATTCAGCAGGTATCTCATGATCGAAATGTCCAGGATCTCCTGCTTGGTAAGCTGTTCGGGAAGACCGTACTTTTCGAGCTCCTCGGGGGTGTAGGCATTCTCGCCCGTGAGCACCACGGAGAATCTGTGAGGACCGCTCAGGTAATCGATCATCTCTTCGGCTGTGGACTCTTTCTGCTCTTCTGTCATGTCGTCGATCAGCGCACAGCCGTAGACATCGGCTTTAAAACGGTTGAGGGTAAAGCCCTCATCGACATCGTAGACATACGAACCGTCCTCGCCTACGATCACATGAAAACTGTGGCTCAGAGAATCGCCGTTCGAAGCCAGGATCTGCAGAACACGGTACGCGGTACCGTTGAGTGTAAGGTTTTTCTGCCTGGACGTATCGTATGAACCGTTGTCCTCAAATGTCAGTGTATATGAAAGAATGTTGGAGGCCAGCATCACACCGTTGCGGTCGAAAATGTTGCCTCTGGTACTTTTGATGACACGCGTCTTGGTGGTCCTGGTCTGAAATTTGTGGATGTAATCCTGTCCCTGAATGATCTGGAGATCAAATAGCTGCCTGATCAGGACGGAGGACATGAAACAGAACAACAGCAGCAGAACGGTCGTTCTTTGCAGCCGTATCTTTTTCAGAAGTCCCTTTATCTTATTACCCATATGGAATCTCTCTCCTGCCGGATCGGCGACATAAAATGATAATTGATATAGTGGAATATCCTGTAGACGATGACTGTCAGAATTACCGTGTATATCACTTCGGGTATGATGATACGCACAAAATAAACGCCCAGCGAAAGCCTGCCGCGCAGAAGAAACTGCAGCGCATAGACCGAAAGACCGTATAAAAGATCGGTCGCTGCGGCAAGAAGCACGGGCACCTTCAGATCATCGTCGTAGCAGATACGATGCGCATATCCTGCCAGGAATCCCACGTACATGTAGATAAGCGCATAAAAGCCGAACACCGACCCGTAGAACATATCTGTCAGAATGCCCAGGAAAAATCCGGTCCACATTCCGCTCTTGCGGCCTCGCATAAGACCCATGGAGACGCACAGGATCAATATAAGATTAGGACTTATGGATCCGATCGCGATTTTCTTGATGACAGTGCTCTGTAGCAAAAAACAGCCCAGGATCACTGCAACATGGATGATCTTGCTTTTCACTCTTCTCCCTCATTCCCGGAAGCTGTGTCTCCGCTTTCTTCTTCCGTCTGCGTTTCTTCGGCGGGAACCTCTTCTTCCGTGACCTCGTCTGAAGAAGTATCCTCTGCGGCTGTTTCCTCCGCAGGTGTACCTTCCGCAGCTGTTTCGTTTTCATCCCCCGGGAAATCGTCCGCTGCTTTCGGTGCATCCTCAAGGTAAGCGTCAGCCTTGTTGCGGGTGATGACAAAGACGTCTCTCAGATGTCCGAAGTCGACCGGGGTCACGATGGTGCCGGTCTTGGTCAGATTGTTGGTATCCTGTTCGACCTCGCTCACATACCCGATAAACAGACCTTCGACATATTTTTCACTGATGTTCGATGTGACGATCTGCTCTCCTGTCGTCACTTTTCCTTCCTGATCGTAAAGCTCGACAAACCGAAGTTTTCCTTCGTCGATAAGCTCCAGGTCCCCTTGCACGATAAAGTTGTCAGAAGTGCTGACCGTCATGGCGCTCACGCTGCTGCTGTCATCGATGATGGAACGGACGGTTGCCCAGGTGGCACCTACTTCCGTCACGATACCGACAAGCCCTTTTCCGGCGATGACATTATTGTCGATGCGGATGCCGTCAAGGCTTCCTTTATTGATCATAAAAGTATCATACCAGTTACCCGGATCTTTTGAGATGATGCGCGCTGCTATCTTGGGATAATCCGTGTATTCCTGATCGAGATCGTAAAGAGCCTGCAGCCTTCTGAGCTCCTGCTGGTCCTGGACAAGCGTGTTGATCTGCCCCGTGAGACTTTCGACCTGCAGCTTCAGATCCTCGTTCTCGGCGATCAGTTCTTCCTTGGCACGCATATTCTCGCGGGCGCCGTGAAACAGTCCGCTCACTGCTTCGATGCTGTTCTGAAAGGGAACAACAATGGCAGCCGCCGCTTCTCTCAGCGGTCCCGGTCCAATGCCGGAAGCAAACGTACCGACGATGCAGGCCAGGCAGAAAAGGGTCATGATGACCAGCAGATGCCTGCTTTTTATATTGAATCGAAAATGAAGTCTGTTTTTCATTCTTTGAACACCTCAAAGGGGAGTCTTTTATAATCTGCGCTCCGTCACGGGCAGCGCAAAGCGGCGGAGTTCTTTGTCTTCGATGATTTTGCCGAGTCCTCTGATGCAGGACTTTTCGTACATGTTGGGAAGGTTAAAGGCAAATCCCGTATAATCTGCCAGATACTGATGAAGCTCCGGGAGTCTGGCCGTGCCTCCGGTCAGATATACGCCTTCTTTTTTTATGTGCATGGCTATCTGAGGAGGGATCCTCTCCAGAAAAGTTTTCATCTCTGAAGCGAGACCCGACAGACTGTTCAGAATACCGGCCTTTACCACATCTGAGGTGATCATCTCCTCGCGTGGCAGACCGGAAACACTGTCGATCCCGATCACTTTTATTCCTTTTTTCTCATCATCGCTGAGGGAACCGAGTTCGTTTTTCAGCTTACGGCCGGTCATGTACCCGATCTGCAGATGATGCGTGCTGCGTATCTCCGCACAGATCGCCTCGGTGATCTGCTTGCCGCCGGTCTGCAGTTTTCGGCTGATGATTATGCGGCCGTCCGCAATGATCGCAAAGGAGGTACTCTCGGAACCGATGTTGACGATCATATTTCCGGTATTGTCATCGGGATTTATGCCCAGTGCAATGGCTTCTGCCATGGGACTTTCCACCAGAAATACCCGGTTCTGCCGCATCCAGTGTCCGTTTGCCACATAATAATACGCTCTTTTTTCTATCGGAGACATGTCGGGCGGCGCGGTAAAATAAATGACCGAGCGAAGTCCCTGGGTATTTCCCATACGGGTAAGCATCGTGTAAAGGACGATCTCCTGCAGCTCAAGTTCTGCTATCATGCCAAAAGCCATCGGCGATTTGACACGGATATCCATGGGCTGTTTGCCCAACATCGCGTATGCCTCGTCACCCACGGCTATGATCTCGCGCCCTTTCGACGCGATGATATTCTTTTCGGTATAGACAGACCCCGGCGTGCCCGTTATGATCTTTACCGAGCTGTTGCCGAGATCTATCCCGTACACTTTTTCAAAAATCATCTGTGTTTAACAACCCCTGTTCACGGAAGCTGAAATATTCCTGATCTCCGATAATAATATGATCCATCAAAGGGATGCCGATCATCTCACCCGAAACGAACATCCTTTCGGTAACATCAATGTCATAATCGCTGGGAGAAGGGTCTCCGCTCGGATGGTTATGAATGAGAACCACCCCCAGTGCCTGCCTGCGAAGTGCCTCGATATATATCTCGCGAGGAGAGACCAGCGTGGAATTTCCCGTTCCTCTTGTGATAAGCTGCTCACCGAGATAACGGTTTTTGGCATCCAGCATAAGACTGTAAAGATGCTCCTGCTCCTCATGGCGCAGGCGCTCCATAAAATATTCTGCGATCGATGCCGCATCGGCCATACACAAGGCATTCTTTGCAGAGGATGACGCCATTCTGCGCGACAGTTCTCCTATGCAAAGCAGCTGCACCGCTTTGACCTTGCCGATGCCCGGCAGTTCCATAAGCTGCCTGACAGACATGTGATAGAGCCCCTGCAGTCCCGGAAATGCAGTCTTTCCGGTTGCGGAAAGGACAATGTCCGCCAGATGAAGCGAATTGAGATCTTTCGTGCCGCTGCGCAGTATGATCGCCAGCAGCTCATTGTCGGTAAGCGCCGAAGCACCCATGGAAATACATTTTTCGTAGGGGCGCTGCTCGGCGGGAAGTTCTTTTATTTTGATATGATTCATAAGCCCTCTTTACAAGGGAGGCTCTTAGGAATGCTGCCTGCATGGAAATCTTACACATACAGTTCCTGAATGAATTCATTATAATAGTTTACCATAAATCGGATACAATGTAAACCTCACTTGAGCGAGGCGTATTTTTTGGCAATCGCTTCTGCCGTTTTCAGGCCATCCATGGCTGCCGAAGTGATGCCGCCCGCGTATCCCGCGCCTTCTCCGCAAGGGTAGATCCCGCCATAGTTTGCCTCGAGAGAATCGTCTCTGGTGATCCTTACGGGGGACGAAGTACGGCTCTCTACGCCTGCGATCACCGCATCACTGCGGTCATAGCCGGGAATCACATCTGCAAATGCATGAACCCCTTCACAGACAGCCTCCGCAACCGGAGCGGGAAGACATTCTCTTACATTTCCCCAGCGGTATCCGCCTTTTATACAGGGGATGACTTCTCCGGGACCTTCGCTCGGCATGTTCTTTTCAAAGTCACCGAACTGCTGCACCGGAACGTTTCCTCTTCCTTCCCGGAATGCTGCTTCTTCGAGCCCTCTCTGGAAGGCAATCCCGGCAAGCGGACCCTCTCCGCCAAAATCATCGGGTGTCACCGTGACGATGACGGCACTATTCGCGTTGGCGGAAGCCCTGTCGTGATAGCTCATGCCGTTCACGGCAAGCCGCCCCTCTTCCGATGAGGCATTGACGACATAGCCGCCCGGGCACATGCAGAACGTGTATACACCTCTCCCGTTGTCGCACTTGTGCGTCATTTTGTAGGCAGCAGGACCGAGGATATCTATCTTTTCCTGCCCGTAAATACCCAGATTGACCATCGTCTGCGGATGTTCGATTCGCACGCCCGCGGCAAAAGCTTTGGGAGTCATCATGACTTTACGCTCATCCAGCATAGCGAAGGTATCTCTTGCGCTGTGACCTATGGCCAGCACACAAACCTCAGCCGGGATAAGCTCATCATCGTTCACGACAACTCCGGTAAGAGCGCCGTTCCCGATCTCAAGGTCGGTGAGTCTGCTGCGGAATCTGACTTCTCCTCCCATGGAGATGATCTGGGCGCGAAGGTTTTTTACGATACCCGTCAGCATATCGGTGCCGAGATGCGGCTTTTGAAGATAAAGGATCTCCTCCGGCGCTCCGGCTTTCACAAAACGCTGAAGCACTTCCCGGTTCCTTCCGGCGGGATCTTTGACCAGCGTATTGAGCTTTCCGTCCGAAAAAGTTCCTGCTCCTCCTTCGCCGAACTGCACGTTCGACTCAGGATCGAGTGATCCTCCCGCCCAGAAAGCTTCTACGGTCTTCTTTCGTGCATCGACATCCTCACCGCGCTCTAACAGAATGGGGTTATACCCCGCGTTGGCCAGATACCATGCGCAGAAAAGCCCCGCAGGTCCGCTGCCGACGACGATCGGCCGATGCGGCAGCAGTTCTGTCCCCGATTTCGGAAAACGGTACTTTTTTTCTGTCACGGCCTCGAGGCTTTTGCCGCTGCGGCGAAGCAGAGCTTTTTCCCCCCGGACATCCGCATCGATCGTATATACATATTTTAACTGTGTTTTGTCTCTGGCATCCAAAGACTGCCTGCGGATGCGGAACGTAAAAGGCGTGTCACCGCATCTCAGGGCTTTTCGCACCGCCTCAGTGAGTTCTTCGGAGGTGTGATATATCGGCAGCTTCAGCTGACTGATCCTGATCATATTTTTATCCTTCCGCGGAATGCCCTTTTGGGCAAAGCATCATCCTTTACGACAGTTTTACGTGTCCGTCATCGACAAGACGCTGGAGAGATTTCAGTATTCCGTATCTGGCATGAGGGAAGGTCAGCCCTCCCTGGAAATAGACATTGTACGGCGGTTTCATCGGACCATCAGCGGACAGCTCGATGCTGGCCCCCTGGATGAAAGCGCCGGCGGCCATGATCACCTGACTGTCATACCCCGGCATATCCCAGGGCTCCGGATCGACGTAGCTGTCGACAGGTGCGCCTGCCTGGATGCCTTTGCAGAAAGAGATCAGCTTTTCGGGCGCTCCCAGAGTGACCGCCTGGATGATATCGTTCCTCTGCTCACGGCTCCCCGGTGTTACCGGAAAACCAAGTCTCTCGTAAAGTGCCGAGGCAAACACAGCGCCTTTCAGCGCAGCGGCCGTGACGGTCGGTGCGAGAAAAAAGCCCTGGTAGAAAGAACGGTTGACTCCCAGAGTGGCTCCGACCTCGCTGCCCAGACCCGGACAGGTCATCCGGGAGGCCGAGTTTTCAATACATTCCTTTGTCCCTGCGATGTATCCGCCGATCGGGGCAAGTCCGCCGCCGGGATTTTTGATGAGCGAGCCGACGATCATATCCGCTCCCACATCGGAGGGCTCGATGACGTCGACAAATTCGCCGTAGCAGTTGTCCACCATGCAGATCACATCGGGACGAATGCCCTTAATAAACTTAATCAGCTCACCGATCTGCGCGACCGAAAAAGAAGGACGGGTGAGGTACCCGCGGGATCTTTGTATCTCGACAAGTTTAGTACGCGGATTCAAAGCTTCTTTTATTCCTTCGTAATCGAAAGAACCGTCTTTTTTCAGTTCGACCTGTCGGTAAGTAACGCCGTACTCGGCCAGTGAACCCCTGGACGGACGGATGCCGATGACCTCCTCCAGGGTGTCATACGGCTTTCCGACGGGAGAAAGGATCTCGTCGCCCGGGCGAAGGTTCCCGAAAAGTGCGATTGCCAGCGCATGTGTGCCGCATGCGATCTGCGGGCGGACCAGACATGCCTCGGTGTGGAATGTGTCCGCATAGACCTTTTCGAGCGTTTCCCGTCCGTAATCGTTATATCCGTATCCCGTGGTCGATCCGAAGCACTCTTCGCTCACCTTGTTTTTCTGCATGGCCGAAAGCACCTTAAGCTGGTTGTATTCGGCGGTATGGTCAAAATTCCTGTACTGCTCCGTGAGCGTCTTTTCGGTCTCCTCCGCAAAGGAGAGGACTTCTTCGGATATTCCAAGTTCCGCGTACATCTTCTTTACCATATGTCCGCGGTCTGCTGTTATTGTCTCTGTTTCCATTTATTCACCTGTCAATCTGGTATTCCTTTCTCCTTCAGGGTCTGCAGAAGGAAAGCAAGGATCCGTTCATCGTTGTAATCAAACTGTTCTTTGTCTATCCATATCGTCCCGGGCTCTCTTCTGAACCAGGTCAGCTGCCTCTTGGCAAAATGCCGCGTATCGCGCTTCAGCACGCGCACAGCCTCGTCATAATCAAGATCTCCGCAAAGATAGTCGAGGATTTCTTTATATCCGAGGCCCTGCATCGAAGTCATGCCGCGCCGGCATCCCATTTCTCTTAGTGCTTCCACTTCGGAGACGAGCCCTTCATCCAGCATCTTGTCGACGCGCAGGTCGATCCGCCGGTAGAGCTCTTCACGGGGAAGATTCAGCACAAAATAAGCCAGATTAAACGGCGTCTCTTTCTCCTTCTCCTCTGCATTATGTGCCGAGATAGGCGACTGATTCTGCTCGTAGAATTCCAGCGCTCTGATCACCCTTTTCACATTGTTCGGATGTATGCTCTCCGCACTTGCGGGATCGACTTTCTTCAGCATTTCGTGCAGAACGATGTTTCCCTGCTCTTCCGCGATCTTCTCCAGACGCTCCCGGATATGCGAGTCCTCTTCTGCTTTGGTAAAATCGATCTTTCGGGTGACCGCCTGAATATAAAACCCGGTTCCTCCGACCAGTATCGGAATGTGGCCGCGGGATCTGATCTCTTCGATCGCGGCAAGCGCATACTTCTGGAAAAGCAGGATATTGAAGTCCTCCGTGGGATCCAGTATATCGATGAGGTGGTGCGGTACTCCGTCCATCTCTTCCTCGGTCACCTTTGCGGAGCCGATATCCATGTGACGATAGACCTGCATCGAGTCGGCCGAAACGATCTCGCCTCCCACCTTTTTGGCAAGAGCGACACCCAGAGCCGATTTGCCCGAGGCAGTGGGCCCTGCGATCACGATCAGAGGGTCCTTTTCCGTTTGTGATCCAGAAATCATAATGTCCTCGCTTTTATTATCATTCTGCACGTGTCATACGATACGTTTGAATTTATGTTCCAGCTCCTGTTTTGTCATCTCGATGACCGTTGGACGGCCGTGCGGACAATGGTAAGGATTATCGAGTTTCATCATCTCGTCGATGAGCGCTTCGGCCTCGGAGACAGACAGCCGGTTATTACCTTTGACTGCCGCCTTGCAGGCCATCGTCGCCAGGCGTGAACTGAAGATCTCTTCGATATTTCCGGAGAGGTCCGAGAGGCTGTCGAGCATCTCTTTAAAGAGTTCCTGTTCCGTCATGCGGTAAAGCTCGGTCGGAACCGTACGGACCGCATATTCTCTTCCGCCGAAAGGCTCGACCTCAAAACCTGCCTCGAGAAATCTTTCCTGATTGGCGAGCAGCACCTGCTCTTCCTCCATGGAAAGGGTGACGATCATTGGCGGGCAGAGATTCTGCGATTCTATCGTCCGCTCACGGAATTTTTTGAGAAAACGTTCATAGTACACCTTTTCGTGCGCGGCGTGCTGGTCGATGATGAAGAAGCTGTTGTCGTACTCCGTGAGCCAGTAGGTCTCAAAAAGCTGGCCGATCACGCGGATTCGGCTGCGGGACTCCGGCTTCAGGAAAGATTCGGAGAAGAGGGTGAGCTGCTCGGGCTTCGCTTCTCTCTGTGGAGAAGTTACTGCTTCCGGTGCGGATTTCTGCTCATCCGGTAAAGAGTTCGTTTCATCCTGCACTGATTTTGTTCCATTCGGAACAAATGTTGTCTCATCCTGAGAAGGTTTCATCTTTCTGGATGTTTCGGCACTGTCTGCGAATGTATTTCGCATTACAGCCGAAGAATCTTGCCTGATTGCAGAACCTCCTGTAGTACTTTCGGGAGAGGAGGAATTCAAAGTACCTGTAAACAAACGCTCTTCTGCACCTGTGAGTGCCCCCGGGCCTTTCAACATTTCTTTCTCGGAGATATCTCCCAACGCCGGCCTCTGCGCTCTATCCTGCGCAAAGCTCTGCGGCCTCGATTCCTTCAGCCGCCTGACTTCAAAAGGCTCCGGCACTGCCGCCGGCTTTTCCCTCAGTGTCTGTGCAGGTATGCGTTCGTCCTTCCCTGCCTGTACCGTAGGGATAAGGCTTCTGCCCGAGAGCGCGTCCTGCACCATCCGGCATATCGCTTCGTACACCTCGGGGCCTCTGGCAAAACGTACCTCCATCTTGGACGGATGCACGTTGACATCAAGCTCGTTTCCCTTCATCTCGATGTTCAATGAGACAAACGGAAATTTGTGCTGCATCAGAAAACCTTTATAGCCGTCCTCGATCGCCTTGGCGATGATCTTATCGCGGACAAATCTTCCGTTGATGTAATAATTCTCGAAAGAACGGTTCCCCCTGGCAATTTCCGGCTTTCCCACAAAGCCTTTGATCTCCATAAAGTCGGTGCTGCAGGAAACCTCGATGAGCGATCCGGCTATATTGCGTCCATAGATGCTGTAGATCACTTCTTTTGGGCTGTAATTGCCCGATGTATGCAGGCGAACCTGCCTGTTCTGTATATATTTAAATGAAATTTCCGGGTGTGACATCGCAAGCTGCTCCATGAGCGTGCTGATGTACCCGGCTTCCGTTGTATCCGATTTTAAAAATTTTGCTCTTGCCGGAGTATTGTAAAAGAGATTCCGCACTAGGAATGTCGTTCCGTCGGGTGCGCCGGTCTCTTCAATCCGCTCCTCGACTCCCCCGCTGATCAGGTACCGGGTACCCGCCATGGCGGTGGTCGTCTTTGTGATCAGTTCGACCTGTGACACAGCCGCAATGCTCGAAAGAGCCTCCCCTCTGAATCCGAGCGACGCGATGTGTTCCAGATCCTCCACCTTACGTATTTTGCTGGTCGCATGGCGCAGAAAAGCCGCAGGCACCTGTCCGGCATCAATGCCTGCGCCGTTGTCGGTAATGCGGATGAGCTTTCTTCCGCCATCCGTTATCTCCACCGTCACGGCAGTGGCTCCTGCGTCTATCGCGTTCTCTACCAGTTCTTTTACCACAGAGGAAGGACGTTCGACGACCTCCCCCGCAGCGATCTTGTCTATCGTATTTTTATCTAATACCTGTATATCGTTCATTTACTTTACCACCGGTTTTTGATCCGGTTCTGCAGATTGTACAGAAAATTCAGCGCTTCCATGGGAGTCATGTTTCCGATCTCCAGCTCCTGTATCTCTTTGATGATATCATTGTCCTGCACGGTATCAAAGAGTGACATCTGTCCCATGTCCACCTGGTCATAATTGATCTTTTTATGCGCAGGCCCGGAAGTCAGATCTTTGACTGCGGCGGTGATGTCCGCGCCGGCCAGCTCCTCCACAAGTTCCTTGGCCCTGCTTATCACCGAGTCGGGAACTCCGGCCAGCCGGGCTACCTGGATACCGTAGCTCTTGTCGGCGCCGCCCTTCACGATCTTTCGAAGAAAAACGATATCATCGCCCCGTTCTTTTACGGCGATACAGTAGTTGTGCACTCCCGGGATCTTGCCCTCCAGCTCGGTCAGCTCATGATAATGTGTGGCAAATAGCGTTTTTGCCCCGCACAGTTTTGTATTGCTGATATGTTCGATCACAGCCCAGGCGATCGAAAGACCGTCAAATGTGCTGGTACCGCGTCCGATCTCATCCAGGATGAGAAGGCTGCGGGCCGTGGCGTTCCGAAGAATGTTGGCGACCTCGGTCATCTCGACCATGAACGTACTCTGACCGCTTGCAAGGTCGTCCGATGCGCCTACACGGGTGAAGATCCTGTCGACGATCCCGATGTTTGCACTTTTTGCGGGTACAAAGCTGCCGATCTGCGCCATAAGCACGATCAGCGCGGTCTGCCTCATGTATGTGGATTTACCGGCCATGTTCGGTCCGGTGATGATCGACACACGTTTCTTTTTCTGATCCAGATACGTATCGTTGGCGATGAACATGTCGTTGTCGATCATTCGTTCCACCACCGGATGCCGTCCGTCTTTTATGTCGATCACGCCGTTCGTGTTGATCTTCGGCCGTACATAATTGTTACGCGCCGCTGTCAGAGCAAGAGAAGCGAACACGTCGATGGCAGCCACAGCCTTTGCTGTCTTCTGGATCCGCACGATCTCTTCAGCCGCTTTTTCCCTTACCTCGCAGAACAGCTCGTATTCCAGCGCGTAGAGTTTGTCCTCCGCGCCGAGGATCAGATCCTCCAGCTCTTTGAGCTCCTGCGTGATATATCTTTCCGCATTGGAAAGTGTCTGCTTTCGAACATAGTAATCCGGAACCTGCTCTTTAAAGCTGTTTGACACTTCCAGCGAATAGCCGAACACACGGTTGAATTTGATCCGCAGATTTTTGATGCCGGTCTTCTCTTTTTCCCTCGCCTCAAGCTCCGAAAGCCACAGTTTGCCGTCGGTACGGGATTTTCTGTATTTATCGACGCTTTCATTAAAGCCGTCACGGATGATGCCGCCCTCTTTCTGCGCTATCGGCGGGTCATCGCAGATCGCACTTTTTACCAGATCGCACAGATCTTCCAGGGCGTCCAGATCCTCGTCGATGTTCTTCAGAAGAGGCGCCTCAAATTCCTTAAGGATATTTTTGATGTGCGGCAGCATCTCCAGCGAAGAAGCGAATGCCAGCATATCCCTCGGATTGGCGGATCGGTAGGTGATGCGGCTTGCCAGTCTTTCCAGGTCGTACACCGGTCCCAGATATTCTCTGATCTCATCCCGCAGCATCGGCTGTCTGTTCAGGTCCTCGATGGCGGTCAGACGCATCTCTATCTCTTCTTTGTCGATCAGCGGCTGTTCCACATAGGAGCGAAGCGTACGTGCGCCCATGGCGGTCTTCGTCTTGTCCAGCACCCACAAAAGGGAACCTCTCTTCTGCTTCTCGCGCAGAGTCTCCACCAGCTCCAGGTTTCGTCTGCTGGAACTGTCGATCAGCATAAACGAATCTGCCGTGTAAGGACGGATCGTCGTCATCTGCCTGAGCGCGGTCTTCTGCGTCTCGTTCAGATACTGAAACAGAGCGCCGGCGGCCAAAACAGCGGAACCAAAGTCCGAGATGCCAAGGCCGTCCAGCTGATTTACATGGAAGTGATCCATCAGGATACGCTTGCAGTTATCATCATCGTAATACAGGTTGTCCCGTGTATATATGCTGATGCCCAGCCTGTTTTTCAGGTCCGAAAGATCCGCACCGCTCATCTGAAAAGCTTCGTTGCAGATGATCTCGCTGGGAGCGTACTTGTTGATCTCGTCCATCAGCTTCCGCAGCTTATCCACTTCGGTCACAAAGCAGTCGCCGGTACTGATGTCAGCGACGGCCAGGCCGAAACGGTCACCCGAATACGCGATGGACATGAGGTAGTTGTTTCGCGATTCGTCAAGCGCGGAGGCATCCATCACAGTGCCGGGGGTGACAATGCGGATCACTTCGCGCTTCACCAGCCCCTTTGCAAGCTTCGGATCCTCCACCTGTTCGCACACGGCCACCTTGTAGCCCTTTTCGATCAGTCTTGCGATATATGTGTCCACTGCATGGTAAGGGACGCCGCACATGGGCGCCCTTTCCTCAAGTCCGCAGTCTTTTCCTGTCAAAGTAATTTCCAGCTCTTTTGTGACTGTGAGTGCGTCGTCAAAGAACATCTCATAAAAGTCGCCGAGCCGGTAAAAAAGGATGCAGTCCTTATACTGTTCTTTTGTTTTCAGATACTCCTGCATCATCGGTGATAAAGCCATTCTTTAGTTCTCCTCGAGAATACTTCCGAAATAATAGAAGCCTTTGCATTCATCCATCCTGACTTTTACATAGGAACCGATGAGAGACTTGTCTCCCGGAAAATGTACCAGCAGATTGTACTCCGTACGTCCGGTCAGCAGTCCCTGTTCCCGGTTCTCCTCTTCCACCAGGACTTCCTGCACGGTGCCTGTAAACCGTGCGGAATTCTCCCGCCCCTTCTCCTGCACAAGGCTGAGAAGGCGGCCGAACCTTTCCTTCACCACATCTTCGGGAACCTGGTCCTCCATTCTTGCCGCGGGGGTGCCGGTCCGTTTGGAATAGATAAACGTGAACGCGGTGTCAAAATTGCTCTTCTCCACCACTTCGAGCGTCTCGGCAAAATCCTCCTCCGTCTCACCGGGAAAGCCGACAATGATATCCGTGGTCAGTGATATATCCGGAACCGCCGCACGGATCTTTGATACCAGGTTAAGATATTTTTCTTTGTCGTAATGCCGGTTCATCAGTTTGAGGATCCGGCTGCTTCCCGACTGCATCGGCAGATGCAGGTGATGACAGATTTTGCTGCTTTGGCTCATCACTTCGATCAGCTCGTCCGAAAGGTCCTTGGGGTGCGAGGTCATAAACCGTATTCTTTTTATACCATCGATCTTTTCGACTTCGCGGAGCAGGGATGCGAATGTCACAGGGGTTTCCAGGGTTTTACCGTAGGAATTGACATTCTGTCCCAGGAGCATGACCTCGGTCACACCATGCGCGGCAAGGTCTTCGATCTCTCGCAGGATAGCCTGCGGCTCGCGGCTTTTCTCGCGGCCCCTGACGTAAGGGACGATGCAGTAGCTGCAGAAATTGTTGCAGCCAAACATGATATTCACGCCTGTCTTGAAGGAATATTTGCGTTCTACGGGCAGTCCTTCGATGATCTGATCCGAGTCGGTCCATATGTCGATGATCTGACTGTCCGACTGAAGGGAATGAAAGAACAGTTCGGGGAATTTGTGCATATTGTGGGTCCCGAACACCAGATCTACAAAGCGGTAGCTCTGACGGATCTTATTAACCACGTGTTCTTCCTGCATCATGCAGCCGAACAGAACGATCTTCATATCCGGATGGGATCTCTTGACGCTTTTCAGCCGTCCGAGCCTCCCGTAGATCTTCTGATTGGCATTCTCACGCACGGTGCAGGTGTTAAAGATCACCACATCCGCATTCTCTTCGCTGTCTGCCGGAATGCAGCCCATATCGCGGATCATTCCCGCGACGGTCTCGGTCTGCAGATTGTTCATCTGGCATCCTTCGTTCTGTATAAAGCAGGTCATCCCTTCAGGGTATTTCTGCCTGATAAGTGAAGCACAGTCTTCTATATATTTCAGTTGCAGTTCTGTCTCTCTTTCGTTCGCTGCGGGGATCTTTGCTGCCCCGTCTCTTTTGTTCGTCTCCAAGCGATAAAACCTCTTTCTTGGCATAATGATCTTCCACTCATTGCATAGAGTGTACTATCGGCACTGTAATCTTATATACTATATCCAATTTGGCTTTTGGTGTCAATGTCAGTATTCAAGTAATACAGCGCGTCAATCAAGTGTAAGAGGCAGCGAATTGCACACAACGTCGGTGTGGCGATATCCGCTGTAATTGCCTTTGGTATCGTAGAATATGATTCCGGCGTCGGGTTCTTCCCTCGAAAGTGTACCTGTTCCATAAGCGGTAAGTGAGGGATCCTTGCCTTTTCCCGGTTCGCCGACGGTTGTGATCAGCATGTTTCCGGTCGCCGCTTCGGCTCCTGTCAGATAGTAATCCATGACGGGAAGCTCCGTGACACGATACGTTCCGCAGGGGACATGAGCGATCGTAACCGAAATTTCGGCAAAACCGTCTCCCGTCAACGAATAGCCGCCTTTGCGGAAGCAGAGAAACTCTTCGTATCTGTGGAATTTACCCTTTTCATCCTCGCCCTCCGCGCGGAACAAAAAAGCAGGATTTCCATGAGCCCACACGATGTCCGCCTCCTTTATTCTTTTGGTGATCGTAATAGAACCAAAGGAAACCGGAATGCGGATACGTGTCTCGGTCATATTGCTCCGGGTGCTTTCGGAAGAACCGAGCCGGCTGAATTCTGCCGAACATTCATTATATATAATATAGTCATTCTTGTCTTTGTTCTTAAGGCCTTCCACCTCCCTTATCACTACCGGTATGTGGTAGTTGTAATTGTTGTCATAGAAAGAAGCGTCTTTCAATATGTCGGGATGAGCCCTGAATTCTACTCTCCGGTCTACGACGCTTATGTCAAATAGGCCGGTCACATCGTCCTCATTGTCGGTGGTGACGAAAATTCCGTCCTTATCAATGACAAGGCCTTCCTCAAAATCATCACTGACCATGTAAGAATCATAGAAGAATTCTTCGTTCTCTCCCGGGACATTGTGGCTCAAAGTATAATTGTAGCGAAGCTCATCGTCGCGAAGACGATTTTTTGTTACATCGATCTCGTCCTCGTCAGAGACGGTCTTGGCGACCGGAGGAATAGATACACGGCCCAGTTTCTTGTAATAGATTCCCTGCCAGCCACGCAGCAGAGCCCCTGTAGAATCGAAAAGGGAATAGCTGTGAGGGTCCCCCGTGTAATTATCCCGCCATATATTCCGGCTTTCTCCTGCGATGTCAAGACCGCTCTCCGCAAAGACATACTGTTCGTAGGCACTCCCTATCCGAATACTCAGACGACTTCCGGTAAAGTTTACCTGCACCCAGTATTCACGGTCGTTATCGTTCACGACGCTTCCGATTCTTTTAGCAATAAACGGTGATGTAAACGTGTTGCTTGCGGGATCTTTGTAGAGAACACAGTCCTTGTCCACAAATATTTCGTCTACGGGACTCAATACGGAAACAGTCTGGCCGATATCAATATCCGTGAACGTTGCATATCCTTTCACCGATACTTCCCGGCCTGTTTCGTGATCCAGGAAGATCAGATCGGCGGTAAGATTTTTGGTGTTTACCGTGTTCAGGCCTATATTCTTTTTATAGACATAAAAATATCCTATTTCTGTATCTCCGCAGAGTGAAAAAAGATCATATCCGGTCACGATCACCTTCAGATCCATCTCCCTGCCTTTATATCTGCCGACCTTGCGATATATACAGCCGATACTGCCCTGAAGCGAATTGTCCGAAAGCGGACAGTACCACCCGTACAGATCCTCTATCATTTCGGGAAATCCGAATAATTCCAGTGAAGATACACCCGGATACCACCTTGGTCTGAAACTGTATTCGCCTTTTTGCCCCGTAAATGTATTGATATCCACCGCATTGACACTTTTATTCGCTTTATATGTGTCATTATTCTGGTTTTCTTCGGATATTAATGTATTTCCGTAGCGAAGTTTTACCTGCTCGCAGATACCATAATGATCCGAATAGTAATAATTCCCTTCAAGTGTCACTGCCGAGTCTTTGAGCAGTTTTCCGTCGCTGCTAAAGTAATGCCACAGTCCATCGACATTTATTCGGCCTGTCTGCATCACATAGGACTCTCTGTCAAAATAGCGAAAGGAAAACTTTTTATCGTTGGCCACCGAGTTTGGGTCTTCTACAGATGAATCCCCGACAGTTTTCAGCCATCCTCCTATCAGCAGCCCGCTTTCGTCAGCATAATATTTTTTGCCGTCCAGGGCAAAGCCACCGTCGATAAAGTATTTTCCTCCTTTATACGCTCTGACCATGCCGGGGCCGATCGTATGGAGACCATCCTTCATTTCACTTTCTGCTTTTTCTGAAAATGATTTGTTGCTGTGATATATCTTTCTTTTGACCGGATCCGCGAGATAATTGCCGCCCTCCGACGTCGGAGAGATACCTGTGAGCCAAATGTTCTGCATTCTCATTTGCGGTATCACCGTTTCAAAGATATCCTCCTTGAGCGTCGTCAGTTTCGGGATATCCTCTTCTAAAGTTGAAAGATCCGGGGTATCCTCTTCTGGCGTTGACAGTTCCGGGAAATTCTCCTTAGGCAGGATGATCTCGTCCCCGAGCACCGATGGCCTTCCTTCACCTTCCCAGACATAGTTGGGGATCCCGTCTTCCAGATAGCCGTCAAACACGTAACGGCCTTCTTTATCAGCATCGGCATCATCATCTACTTCGATCTTGTCAGGTTCAATGACGGAATCTTCGACGATATTCTCTTCTTCTGCATCTTCCGTCGGAGGCAATTCCTCTGCAAGTTCTTCTTCAATGGCACCGGGAAATTCTTCTGCAAAGGATTCGATCGGTTCATCTCCGCTTAAAGCATCTTCAGGCGGGACGTCCAAAAAATCTTCCCCCGGCATAACTTCTTCCTGTATTTCTTCTTCCGGAGGGACTTCTCCTTCATCCGGCAGAAGAAGTCCTGCATCCGGAAGAATGAGTCCTGCATCCGAAGGGATCTGACCGAAATCCGGCTCTTCAATATTGCTGCTCTCTTCTTCTATGACCGGAACGTTTACATCAGGGAGAACTTCTTCTGCAGGCTCCTCCAATATCTCATCGAAAAGACTGTCCTCATTTTCTTCGATCGAGGACAATACAGCGGAAAGCAAATTCAGAGAAAGGCCGGCGCCGCACACAGTCTGCGAGAGCATCCCCGCGATCAGACAGGAGGCAAGAATGATGCTGCATATTCTATTTTTCATGATCCATCCTCCTCTTTGCAAAAAACAGTATCAAAATCAGTGACGCCGAGAACAACAGCAGCACAGCCAGAGTACGTACAGGCGTGTCGTCGCCCGTCTTGATCGGGGCTGAGACAGTGGAACCCTCGGGAGCCACCTTTCCTCCTGCAGGGCCTGAATATGAAGTCACACCGCTTTCTCCGCCGGATGTTCCGCCCGAGGGAACGGCCGTCTTTGCAGGTGTAGGTGATAACTCTTCCTCTGCCACGGCAAAGATCCATTTGACGTCTGCATTTCGTCTTGCGTAATCATTTCCCAGATTCTCCGGCATGGTGATGGTAAAATCCATCTTCCCGCCTGCGCCGGGAGCATATTTGCCCAGCGAAACGCCTTTTTCCATGCCTTCCTGGGTCAGCTTACCTTTGTAGATCTCTCTCCCGTTCAGACTGATCTGCATGTCCAGGGCTTTCAGGAGCTCGATCTGTGTGTCGGTCTGGTTTTCGTATCCGGCAAAGAAAAAGAGCTCGGCCTCTCTGTCTGTAGTGTTCCTGATCTCGACAGAATCGCCTGTCGAATCACCGGGCATCAGACGTCCGATATTTTTAAAGAAGTCATTGGGTGCCGCCACAAGTTTGTGGGCATCTCCGCTGTATTCCACGGTGTTTATTATGTGCTCGGTCGTCTGAGGCTCGGAATTGTCCGTCTCATGAACACATTGTTCGATTTCCTGGTTTTTCCAGGGGGACATCGAACTGAATTCCGGCTTGAAATTCTTTGACTGTACGGCGTCCGCCCTGATCGTGACAGACAGGCTTTCCTCAAAATGCTCGTCTCCCCAATCCGCAGGGATGGTAACTGTGCGGAAAATGTCCACGGATTCTCCTTTTTTCAAAGGTTTTTTGTAGTAATAATAATCTCCTGCTTTTTTCCATCCTTCGGGAATTCCTCCGATAGCCGGATAATCTTCTCCCTCACCGCTTTTTTGAAGGGTGATCCTGGCTCTTACCCAGCATGGATCGGCATAGCATATGATCCTCGGGATCTTGGAGATAACATCTCCCGGCATCACAGACGCAGGTTCCGCGTATGCGGTCTCTTTTCCTCCGCGGATCATATATTCGCTGATACCTATATTCACGTCGCCTGTCTCCACATGGTTGACAACGCTGACAGTGCTTGTGTACGCCGCGTAGATCGCGCCTGCAAGGGTAAAAGCCGATGCTGCGGCTATCAGACAATAGCGCATTTTCTTCATAAATCGTCATCACCTCCCCTCAAATAGCTGCAGGAACAAACCTGCTCCAGGCTTCTTTGTAATCCTTGCTGTCTCCTGCCTGAACAGATTCCTCGTAGACAGAAACGCGGAAATCCTGTATATACCCGGAGACATCTGCCGGGATTTTTGAGGAATCCAGGCGCACTTTGGTAAACAAAGGGGCGGTCATCTGCCCCTCCGATATAAGTCCTGTGTAATAATAATACTCATCGCTGCCTTTTACCCACCCCGCATCGGTCCCTTCAAGCACAGCGGCATTTCCGATATCACTGTTTGAATAGAGGATGCGGGCCCGGATATAACAGTCCACATTGTATCCGCCGATCTGAGGGGCAGATATCTGTACTGTTTTATCGTAAACCGGATTATCCTTCGGGTCCTTAGGCGGAGAATCCGGAAATTCTTCGACGATCACCGACTCGTTACTCCCGGGAGTCACCGGGTTGACTGCGGATTCGGAATCGCTGAGAAAGCTGTAAGTCTTTCCCGCGCCGAATACCGCCGTTATTAAGAGCACTGCCGCGAATAGAATATATCTTATGGTCGTTCTCAAATTCTATCCCTCCTTTAACAATGCCTGCCCGGAGCATTTTATTCTTTTCCTGATTTTTTATTCTGGTTCAGATATTTTTCGAAGGCATTCTTTGCCTGTTCGGGTACAGTATTCTTATCCCCGCCGGTGTTGGCCGACTGGATGGCATATGCATGCACCGGCACATCAAAGGTCTGTCCGTCGATCTGACCCTCCACAACATTGGCAAACTGCATGGTCTTGAACAGTTCGTTTGTCTTTTCGCCGGGAGGCAGGATCTTGTCGAAGGAATACCTGTAGACTTTATTGTTTTCCTCCGTAAACGAATCCATGAGGGTCCAGCCTGCCTGCGGTGTGAAGGTAAACAGCTGGATGAGCGCCGGATCGATCCTGTTTCCGTTCGCATCTGCCGTCACCAGCTTTCTCATGGGTACAGAGACTTCCAGATATACATAGGCATCATTTTTTCCGGTGTTTGTGACCTGCGGATCCTTTTTTATCTCTCCTGCAGGTTCAATGGACGTGTTCTCCTCGGGTTTCCAGTTGGGCTCTGTGAGTTCTATATCAACTTTGCCGACGGTAAACTGATTGGTAACCGTATCATAGTCAGTCAGATACGCCATTGTTCCGCCGATCATAACTGTCGCTGCCGTTGCCGCTGCAATGAAGAAGCCGGCTTTTGTGATCTTTTTCATGTAAATTCCTCTCTTTCGCATGTTTGATTGCTGTGATAAGCAGTATCATCGGGACAAGAAGACAGATGGCGGAAGGCCTGCGAAGCATAAGAATGACTGATCCGGCCATCGGTACCGTAAGGATAACCGTCCCTCTGATCTGCTCTCCGAAAACCGGAGACTGATCCTCCGACGGATTGTTGTCTCCTTTAGTGACGTAAATTCCATCATGGATCCGCAGCACACGATGGGTCACAAGGGTATCACCCATGTCGAATGTGATGATCTCGCCGGGTTCCGGTTTTGTTTTCATGGTATCCAATATGATCAGGCTCCCGGTCTTAATCACAGGCTCCATGGAGCCGGACATCACAATATATATCCGCAGTCCGCGCACCGCCTTTGCCGTAAAAACAACAAAGAGAAGGACGGCAAGGCAGAGCGCAACCCGCAGCAGGTTTTTCCGCATTGTTTTCTGTCTCCTGATATAAAATATTTTTGGAGAGCCGAAAGGCGTAAGAAGCGTTTTTTGATATCCGGTCATTCACGCTCTTTGCGCCTTTCCGGATCCTTTGGTATAGAGTAGAAGTTGATTTGTATGAGCACCGCTGCTTTAGATATAGACAAAAGCTGTTGGTGTGTTTAGATTCGTTTTATTCAGAACAGTTTTAGATATTCATTTTTGTTCTTCGGCGGATCCCTGCCTCCTGTCTTGCTTTTTCCGGACATAGTTATACCTCCGGATACACAATAAAACGATAGAGTTGCCTGAATATCTTTCGTACGTGAAATATAGGATTTGTTCGGGATGGCTTGCGGTCTGCAGGCCTTTCATAGAAGAAAAAGTACATGACAGCCATCGGGGGCGCGGAATTGTGCGCAGGCTGTGATTTGAAGGGGCTTTTACAGCCCGTAGATAAGATTAGATTGCTTTCTGCCGGCGGGATATGTTCTTCAGGCTTATGCCTTAAGAGTTTTGGTTATTGGTTGGTGACTTGGTCAGCTTGGTGAATCGGTTCCGGATATACTTGTATTATAGTGCTCTTTGCGGGCTTAGTCAAATAAAAACGGTCGACTTATTCCGCCATGACATAAGATTATTATGTTAACAAAGGGCTGTCCACAATTGTGAACAGCCCCTTAAATCGATTAATTAATTATACCATTGTATGTGTTGATCAGATATCGTACTCATCTTCTTTACGTTTACGTGAGACTACGTATCCGCCGGTGAGAAGTGACATCATACCCAGAAGAAGCATCGTTCCTACCGGAGCGCTGTCGCCTGTACGGGCATTGCCCACCTGAGTGGATCCTGTTGCTCCGCCTGTAACGGTCGGAGTGTGTCCCGAGGCTGTTGTTCTGCTGCTCGTGGACGTAGAGCCGCTGCTTGTTGAAGAACCGCTGTAGGTAGAAGTACCGCTGCCGGAGTTTGTCGGTGTTCCTGTGGAAGGATCGTAAGCAATCGTTTTGATGGTATGCTTGGTGTAATATCCTGCAGCATATGTAGCATCGTTGGACATCGTGCTCGGTTCCCATCTTCCGTTGGTGTAGGTCTGTCTCACATAGTAAATTCTGAACGGAATATCTTTTGCAGAAGATATACCCTTGCTTGAATAGAATTCCCAGCTTGTCTGATATCTCGGCTTACCGTTATCATCGTAAGAGCCTTCCTGCCACCAGAATTTAGGAACAAATCTGACATCACCTTCTCCGGGCGATGTGTTGTCTGTACCTGCACCTACCGCATTCATCGTGTACCTTGTTTCGGGAGTCATGAGAAGTGAAACACTGTCATTGTTCCCAACTCTTTTGTTGTCAATATTGACATATCCTGAAGAAACGCTCGGTACGACCGGTACATGCTCTTCTTTTGCAGTAACAGTGACATTGTACTTTCTTATCAGCACACCGTTATCATACATATTGAGCGTGGTGGTTCCGGCCTTGAGTCCGCTTATGTTCACGGTCAGCAAATACTTATATGCGTCTCCCGCACCGCCGTCTCTGCGGGTAACGGTTGCAGTGGCAATTCCGGGAACATCAGGCGTAAACGTAATATCAGGTTCGGTGTTAAACCCAAGAACGTCAGGTGACGAAACAGTGTCTCCGGCGGTAACAGTTATATTTTCGGTTGTTACAGGCTTGTCAGGATCCGGTGAAGGTTCTTCCTGACTAACAACAGTAACATTATAGATGTAATGATTGTTATTCAGATAGACTACCGTCTTACCTTCTTTAACACCGGTTATAGTTCCATCAATATGATATTTACCGTCAGACTCCAGGTTGATGTTTACTTCGGTGGTGGCAATTGATTCATCTGCGCTCTTAACGGTTACATCAACGGGCTTGCTGGAAGTAAATCCGAAAGTATATGTCTTTCCGACACCTACAGTCACATTCCTTTCAGCTGTAAAGACATTTACGGTAAAGCGCATCAGCTCGGAGGAAGAATCTGCCGCATCAACCACAGATACAGTAGTACTGCCGCGATTTAAGCCTGTAACAGTCACTGTTCCATCATCAGCGACAGCAGCTGTGGCAACGGAGGTCATCGCAACTACAGCTTTTGCTTTTTGACCGTCAGCCAGTTTTACACTTGTACTGAAGGAATTACCCTTGCTGATGTTGATGGTCTGACTTACCTGTACTTCAAATTCTTTTACAGGTATTTCTTTGCCATCCTGCTCAAAATAAGCCGTCAGAGTGGCAGTCTGTGCTTTCCCGGCAGTAACTGTGACTTCGTATGTACCGTCACTTGAAGATGATCCGCTTGTCTTCTTGATACTTGCGGTCGCAACATCCTTATTGGATGTCTTGATCTTAAGATCGGATGAAAAACCGGTGACAGTAAATGTCTTTGTAGCGGACGGCTCAGCCATATCCATGGTTACAGTTTCTTTTTCGGGCAGAGCAAGCGATTTAACCTTGATGGTCTTATAAGCCAGATCATTCTGAGCTACCCACTCTGTTCCGTTCCACTCCCATACCTGGAAGTACACTCTGAAGGAATTATCTTTTGCTTTGGCAATACCGTTCGTCGAATAAACTTTCGCGCTCTTGGTAAGGTCGCTTGAAGTATTCTCGAACTTGGTTACCTGCTTTTCTCCTACCAGGGCAAAGGAACGGGGCACGAGGCGTGTATCGCCTATATTACTTGCTGTTTCGGGGCCTGCGCCTGTTGCGCTGAAATCATATGAATAGCCCGGGAAGAAGTGATATGATCCTTCGAGGCCTGTGATCTTTGTATCTTTTACGTCCGCAACCGTATAGGCGGAATTCTTAAACGGTATCTCAGCCGTAGCTGTCTTGGTTGCCGCTTCTTCGCTTTCGGTTGTCAGGTTTACGACAAGGATATATTCTCCGGCTTTGGTAATATCTTCGGAAGGTACAATCTGATAGCCTTCCGTTTTGCCTTTTTCCACACTGAGCGTCGATACTGTCTCGTAGTCATTATCTACAACGGATACCGTATCGATGGTCCAGATATCTTTATCGCCTTCGTCTGCAAAGGAAAGCGTGAACGGAATTGCACGATTCTTCTTAATAAGAATGTCCGCATCTGTAAGCTTGGCTGCCGTCATCTGTACTTCGGTAACCGTTTCGCCTTCACCTACTGCCTCGGGTTTCTCCTCGGTCTCTTCTTCAGAGGCCTCTTCTTCCTCGGTCTCTTCGGTTGTTTCCTCTTCGGTCTCCTCGGTCTCTTCTTCCTCAGTCTCCTCGGTTATCTCCTCTTCGGATTCTTCGGTCTCCTCAGCCTCAGCTTCTTCCGTTGCTTCTTCTTCGACTGCCTCGGTCTCTTCGGTTGTTTCTTCTTCGGCTGCTCCGATCGCTTCTACTGCTTCTTCGACTGCCTCGGTTTCGGTCTCTTCTTCCGCCGCAGCCTCATGTCCCGGTCTTGTGGTGGAATCAAGAGGAGCTTTCTTCTTGGAAGAAAGGGTATTATTCTCGCCTTTGATCAGAACGTAGATGCAATACTGATCTTCGTCTTCGGGAACTGTTACGGTAATGGTGAAATCCTCGCCGGCTTTGACCGGTATTCCGTCTTCGTTTACTTCGAACTCCGGCACTTCATCGCTCTCGCGGGCAGCTGCCGCATAGTACCAGCCGTCCATATCTGCGGTACAGGTGATGGCAGCTGTGGTCTCATCGATCCATTCGGGACCGCTCACACGTCCGAGTTCCGGAGTGATGGACGGTATCGGAGTCGGCGTTGCGTCAGGCTCATCGATTGAAACAGCTTCTGCTGCAACAAGGCTGCCTGCTGCATTCAGCTTATAATCGCTTTCGTCATCCAGCTCGATGGAACTCAGTGCCTCGGCCAGTGTGGTCTCGGCTGCTGCGGTCTCGCTCAGCTGAACGATAGTTTTACCTTCGGCCGGCTCTACCGCATGTACGCCTGCGCGTCCTATGGTGATCGCACCATCCACGACCAGCATTGCCGATCCGGCAAGTGCGATATTATTCTCTTTTACACCGTCCGATGCATAGTTTCCTGTCGCATCGGCCGATTTTTCTATGGAAACCAGATTGTTGGCGTAGATTGCACCGCCATCCTCTGCTGTGTTGCCCCAGATGCTTCCGCCAAGCAGAAGGACAAGACCGTCGCTGTATACAGCACCGCCTTTTGCGGTAGTGCGGTTTCCTGTCAGTTCGGCACTGTCATCGATAGCAAAAATAGCATCGTCATTCACATGTACGATAGAACCTGCAGCGGTTCCGTCGATCAGCGCACCGTCGATCGTGAGAGATCCGCCGGTCTCGTTAATGTCGCCTGCTTTGTTTGCCTTAAGGAAGCTGAGTGTTCCGTCGACTTCGAACATGTCTCCGGTAAAACCGGCGGCACGGCTTATCTCTGCAGCGGATGCCATTGTCACCAGGCAGATCTTCTTGCCTTCCGGTATGTTGACAGTCTGCGTCAGTTCGATATCATTGGCGATATCGATCACAGCTGTGTCACTGCCGTCCGCTTCTGCGATAGCCGCAATAAGCTCTGCTTCATTTGTCACGGCCTTTGTTTTTGTATCCTCAGGCGCAGGTGTCGGTGTCTCGGTCGGAGCCACGGCAGGTGTTGCCGTCGGCTCGGGCGTTGCCGTAGACGCGGGAACTGCGGTTGCCGTCGGTGCGGCCGTTGCCGCAGCTGCGGGTGTTTCGTCACTGCCGATATCGACCGGTACCTGTTCCGGTTCCGCAGGTGCTTCCGTCGGAGCCTCGGTCGGTGCTTCTGTCGGAGCCTGGGTCGGCGCCTCTGCAGGTGCTTCCGTCGGAGCCTCGGTCGGCGCTTCGGGTGCAGGTGTATCTGCTGCAGCTTCAGCCGCAGGTGTTTCTGCCGCAGGCGTTCCGGACTGTGCAGGCTGTTCCTGTGCAGCTTCTTCCGCACCGGGCTCTGCAGATGCAGCTACTGCCGGAGCATCGGACATATCGTCTGCTAAAAGACTTGTCGGTGTCACGCTGAAACTAAGAACACCGGCAAGTGCAAGGGCAAACAGTTGTTTCCTTCTCATTCTAAATTCCTCCCTCAGATGTCAGCCGCGCCCCCTGTTACGCGGATGCACAAACGCTGTCTGCGTTTGTTGGAATATATGTGGAATCTGTGTTCCTAAATAATACAGAAACCAATCCAAACTTAAATATAGCACAGTTCAAATCATAAAGCAATTCCATTCTGTAAGATATTTAAAATAATTTTTTTACAAAAAAGTAAAAAATTATGTTTACTTAAAAACTTATGTTTACCTGCGATACAGGATTTCGTTCTCTGTCACCAGGATCCGTGGGCGTACATCATGTTCTTCGCTTGGAATGGAATCGAACACCTGGCAGGCGTATGATACCGCCACAGTCTGTACATCCGGATTTTCGCAGAGGTAGCGGTCATAATAGCCTCCGCCGTAACCTATGCGGGAAAGGTTTCTGTCAAAAGCCGCTCCGGGCATGATCATCAGGGCATTTCCGGGATCGATCGGATCGCCCGAAGCAGGCTCGGGAATGCCAAAACTCCCCGGTTTCAGGTCGGAGTAACCGGTGATTTCCACGAAGTCCATCCTTTTATCCCTGCATCTGGGAACGGCTGTTCTTCTCCCGTCCTTCCATGCTCTCTCAAGCAGATCGCGGGTCCGAACCTCTCCTTTAACATCGATATAAAGAAGAATACATTCTGCATTTCTGTACGCCGGAAGAGCCAGGATCCTGTCTGTGATGGCACGGCTTTTTTCGGCAGCCTCCTCTTTGGAGATCCCTGCGCGTCTGGCCAGCGCCTCTTTTCTAATGTGTTGTTTTGTCGCCATATTTTTCGCCGAGATTCACGATGGTCCCGTCTTCCTCCTCAATATCGATATTGTCGAGCTGTGCGCGGAGATTCATGCGGAACACTGCCAGAAACTCTTTTCTCAGCCTCTGCTGCTCTTTCTTTTCGTCGGGAGTAAGGCCGACGGTCTTTGCTTTTCTTGCCAGTTCATTTATGCGGTTAATGCGCGATTTTTCCATTATATCCTCCTTCAGCGAACGATGCCGAGTGCGGAAAGCACTGCCTCCTGATGTGCCTCCATCACAGCCGCCTCTTCTTTTTCCATGTGATCATACCCCAGAAGATGCATGATGCTGTGAGCCACCAGAAATGCGAATTCTCTCGTCACGGAATGCCCGTATTCTTCGGCCTGCGCATATACATGGTCGACAGAGATCATGATGTCACCCAGCAGAAGCTCCCCGGTATCCATGTCAAAGTAAGACTCATCTTCTTCGAGAATATCGTAAGCGGCCGGTGATTCGAACGGGATCATCGGAAAAGAAAGAACGTCGGTCGATCTGTCGATATCCCTGAACTCGCTGTTTACCTGCCGGATCCCTTCATCGTCGGTCAGAATGAGGCTGATCTGTGCCTCGTAGGGGCAGTTTTCGAGTTCCAGCGCTTTTTCTGCCACAGCCAGAGCCGTCTTTTCATAATCTATGTCCAGAGTTTTTTCTGTCTCAAAGTCGGTCAGAATGGTCATCTGAAATTCCTCCTCCGTTCATACCGTGATCTCTGCATATCCGCCTGCTCTTTCTTCGGCTGTTTTTTCTCGTAATTCTCGTAGGCCTGTACGATCTGCTGGACCAGCGGATGGCGGACAACGTCCTTGCTCGTCAGCTCGCAGAAGCCGATATCGTCTATCTTTTTCAGCACTTTCATCGCCACATCGAGGCCCGAAACCGCGTCTCTCGGAAGGTCTTTCTGCGAGGCATCGCCGGTCACGATCACCTTTGAGCCAAAGCCGATTCGCGTGAGGAACATCTTCATCTGAGCCGGTGTGGTGTTCTGCGCTTCATCCAGAATGATAAAGGCATTGTCGAGTGTCCGGCCTCTCATATAGGCGAGCGGCGCCACTTCGATAAGCCCTCTTTCCATGTTTTTCTGGAAGCTGTCTGCACCCATGATCTGATACAGAGCGTCATACAGCGGGCGCAGGTAAGGGTCGACTTTTGACTGCAGATCGCCGGGAAGAAAGCCCAGTTTTTCTCCTGCTTCGATGGCCGGTCTGGTCAGAATGATGCGGCTTACTTCTTCATTTCTGAACGCGGTAACCGCCATGGCCATGGCCAGGTAAGTCTTTCCGGTTCCGGCCGGTCCTACGCCAAAAACGATCATCTTTTTGCGGATCATATCCACATAATCTTTCTGCCCCAGCGTCTTGGGCCTGATCGGTCTTCCCTGTATGGTATTGCAGATAAAGTCCTTGTCTATCTCGGTGAGCATGCCGCTCTTTGATTCCAATGCCAGCGCGAGTCCGTAGTTGACATTCTGCGAAGTGATCGCGTTGCCTTTTTCGGAAAGCGCCACAAGGTTTGCGATGAGGTCGCGGGCCGCAGAAGCCGCCTGCTCGTTTCCGAGTATCTTCAGCTCTCCGTTCCTCAGGATCAGAGTTACGTTGAGCGTTTTTTCTATCTGTTTCAGATGTTCGTCAAAACGGCCGAACACATTGGCCTGATGATTCACGGGAATATCGGCCTTCAGTTCAATTATGCTGCCTGCCATTTACGAGATTGTATCCTTTCTTTGCATTCAAAGTCGTATTTTACATTATTCCTTTGAGCGGAATTGCCGAAGTTATGTAAACGAATTATGTCAATTATAAACAGAATTATGTAAACTAATATTCTTTTTAAGGTTCGGGCCGGGTTTGCGCCATGACTTGTAGGATCTACTTGTGGTAAGGCTCATTGTTCATGATCCGGAAGCTCCGGTACAGCTGTTCAAGCAGGATCACCCGCATCATCTGATGAGGGAATGTCATTCGTGAGAAGCTGAGCTTTTGATCGGCCCGTTTTAGCACTTCATCCGAAAGGCCAAGCGAGCCGCCTATCACAAAAGCGATGCTGCTGCTCCCCCGCACCATGAGCCGTGAGAGCTCTTCCGATAGTTCAACCGAGTCGAGCATCTTTCCCTCTATGGCCAGGGCGATCACATAGTCCTTTTCGCGGATCTGTTTCATCAGGCGGGAGCCCTCCAGCTCCTTGATCTGCCGACACTCTGCCGCGGAGGCCTGATCGGGCGTCTTTTCGTCCTGAACCTCCGCAAATGACAGCTTACAGTATCTGCCGAGCCTCTTTGCGTATTCAGCGACCGCTGCGTTCCAGTATTTTTCTTTGCTCCTGCCTACCGACAGGATTCTAATCTCTATCAATATTACTCTCCTGTCGGGCGTCCGGCAGCCTTATCAGTTCTCTTCCAGATAATTCTCAAACTGCTCCGGAGACATCAGCACCTTACGCGGCTTGGTTCCTTCTTCGGGACCGACCACTCCGGCATCGGCCAGCTGGTCCATGATACGCGCCGCTCTGTTAAATCCGATCTTGAACATTCTCTGCAGCATACCGATCGAAGCTTTGTCTTTGTCGATGATCAGCTTGCCGGCTTCGGCAAAGTAGGCATCGCGGTCATCTCCTCCCGAGCCGAAGGAGCCGCCCGGCTGGGCCGAATTCATCTGCTGCTGAATATTCGGATCATAGTCGGTTTTCGGGTTCTTATCTGTCAGATATTCCACCACCGCGCTGACTTCCTCGTCCGAGACGAACGAGCCCTGAAGACGTGCAGGCTTAGGATATCCCTGTGGATAGAACAACATGTCGCCTTTGCCCAGAAGCTTTTCGGCACCGTTCATATCCAGAATGGTTCTTGAGTCGACGCCCGATGCCACCGCAAAAGCGATACGTGAGGGCATATTCGCTTTGATCAGGCCCGTGATGACGTTTACGGACGGCCTCTGTGTTGCGATGACCAGATGTATGCCCGCCGCTCTGGCAAGCTGTGCAAGACGGCATATCGCGTCTTCTACGTCTCCGGGCGCAACCATCATAAGGTCGGCCAGCTCGTCCACGATAATGACGATCCGGGGCATTTTAGGCGGTCTGGTGTCGCCCTCGGCCAGCCTCAGGTTCTCCACCTTGTGGTTATATTCCTTGAGGTTTCTGACGCCATACTCCGCAAAGGTATTGTAACGGCTGCTCATCTCACTCACCGCCCAGTTGAGCGCTCCTGCGGCTTTCTTCGGGTCGGTGACAACCGGAATGAACAGATGCGGAATACCGTTGTACACGCTGAGCTCGACGACCTTGGGGTCGATCATGATCATCTTTACTTCGTCCGGCTTTGCCTTGTACAGGATACTCATGATCAATGTATTGATGCACACTGATTTACCCGATCCCGTGGCACCTGCGATCAGCACATGGGGCATCTTGGCGATGTCTGTCACGACAGGCTTGCCGCCGATGTCCTTACCGACCGCAAAAGAAAGCTTTGAAGAAGCATTCTGAAATTCGTCGGACTGCAGCAGGTCGCGCAGCATGACAGGGCTGTTTTCTTTGTTGGGAACCTCTATGCCTACCGCGGATTTTCCGGGGATGGGCGCTTCTATACGGATGTCCGCACAGGCGAGGTTCAGTTTGATATCATCGGCAAGGCCCACGATCTTGCTCACCTTGACGCCCATCTCGGGGGTCAGTTCAAATCTGGTGACGGTCGGGCCGCAGCTTACATTGGTTACCGTCGCGTTGACGCCAAAGTTATACAGTGTGTCCTGCAGCTTTTGCGCCGTCGCTCTGAGGTAGGCGTCCGAATCCCCCTGTGTACGCCCCGAGCCCTTCTTCAGGAGCTTGAGCGGCGGGAACACATATTTCTTCTCGGGCACCTCCGCAGCGTCTGCTATCTCGTTCGCTACATCTATGATGCCGGCTTCTTTTTCGGCTGCGGACGAACGTGGGTTCTTCTGCGGGCCCTTAGACGCCTTTACTTCCTGTGTGCGCGGAGGTTCTTCTGCACCTGAAGAATCTTCCGTACGTAAAGGTTCTTCAACAGACGGTGATGCTTTTCTCCTGTTATTTGCTCTTGACACCGATTTTTCCATGGCATAAAGCGCATCGTCCTCATCCCAGCTGCCGTCATCCTCACTGCGCTCGTCCCATTCGTCCACAGCTATGCCGCCGGATGCGGGTTTTCGTGTTTTGCGCTCCGGAGTTCGCATCTTGCGTTTAGGCGCTTTAGAAGCAGCTGCCTCGGGGACTTCTTCCGCTGTGTCATCAGACGGTTCTTCGCCCCGTTCTATGGTAAAATCACCAACCTCGGTGCGCGAAGCGGTGCCGTCTTCCGGCTCGAAGCCTTCATCGATATCCGTATCCGTGATTTCGCGCATCTCCGGACTGTCATCCGGTATATCAGGCATCTTGGCCTTGTCTTCTTTGAGCCATGTACCGTCGAGGAAGCCTGTCTTTTTGGACTTTTTGATGGCTTTTCTGATCTTGCCGGACTTTTCATCCTCAAAGCTGTCCTCATAGATCGGGACATCCAGCTTTGGCTTGTTTCCGGGGAATTTATCGACCTTCGGATTTTTCCTGCGGGCAGGTCTTTTCCTGTCTCCGATCACCGGGCCTTCTTCGAACTCATCATCGTCGTCAAATTCTTCGTCGTATACTTCATACAGCTGCGCTTTTCTCTTTTCCAGCTGCTCCATGCGGGCTGCTCTGCGCTCTTCGCGGATCATCTGCTTTTCGGTATCTCTGATCTCGCGCTTCAGCGCACGCTCTTCTTCGCCCTCATCGTACATCTCTCTGCTGTTCTCCACAAAGTTTGCGATGCCTTCCACGACCATGTAGGCGAATTCCATGAAGGATGCGAAGGTGATCTCGATAACGCATACCACAATGACAAAGCCCATCATGATGATGCCGCCGATCTCGCCGAACGCCTTGATGGCTGTAGAACTTATGGCTCCGCCGATCAGGCCGCCGCCTGTCTTGTACAGCGAGCTCAGAGTATAGTAGTCAAGCGGTGTATTTGTGACAATATATTCCTGTGTGATCGCCTGGATAAATCCGCCGAGGAATGCGAACAGGATGAGCAGCGCAAGTACTTTGCCGAACCTGCGTCCTCTGAATCGCCGCGCTGCCAGCAGATATACCAACACCAGAAGCAGCGCAGGAAATCCGTAAAAAAGGACGCCCATCGCACCGAACATCACCTGATTGATCGCTACGCCTACCACACCGCCAAAGCCAAGTGCACTCATCATCAGGATGACCGCAGCCGCTATGACGATCAGCATAAGAATATCCCGCTGAAAGCCCGAACCGCCGCGCTGTGCGGCCGCTGCACGTTTTCTCACCTGAGAGTTTTTTCGCGAAGCACCTGAGGACGGACTTTTTCGTTTTGTGCTCTGGCGCTGATTTCCCGTCCGTGCGGAGCGTGATTTTGTCTTTTTGTTACTTTCTGCCATGAATGGCTCTCCCCTCTTTTCTTAAAAGGCATGTGCTGTTTTATGTCGGTGTGCTCATGATAAGGGCAAGAGCCCCCAGAACAAAGCAATAACCCGCAAAATATTTGAGTTTGACACTTTCCATAAGTTTCATCAGAAATCTTGCCACAAAATAGGCCGTGGTAAATGCCGCAAGCGCGCCGCAGATAAATGCGAACATCTGAAACGGAGTGACGGCAGCCGCACGGAAGTACGGTATTTCTACCAGCAATGCGCCAAAGATGGCCGGTATGCCGCAAAGGTAGGAATACTTGACGGCAAATTTGCGTTCGAAACCGCACATGAGACCGGTTCCGATCGTCAGCCCGCAGCGCGAAAGCCCCGGAAAGACCGATATTCCCTGCAGGATACCGATCCACAGTGCCTGATCATAGCGGCTGGTGTTCGGTCCGTAGTCTCCGCCCACCCCGCTCACGTCCACAACAAGCAGGAACACGCCCATGATCAAAAAGCCGAATCCCGGGAAGGACGGGGCTTTGTGGGCCATGACCGCAAGGTTTCTGCACACAAAACCAAGGAGCGCGGTCGGAATGAGCGTGACCAGGATCATGACGACGATCTTGCGGTATACGTTTGTGATCAGCTTGGAGTAGCGGATATTGTCATTTCCTGTTTTGCCGGCCAGGCGGCGCTTGCGGAGGTATTTTCCATAGTTGCCCGAAAGATCCGAACAGATGCCTCCGAATTCGATGGTAAGGCGCTTTACATCCTTGAACATAACGACGATGAGCGCCAGCATGGTTCCCAGGTGAAGCATGGCCTCGAAAAAGAGTCCCGTGTCTTTCGGCAGGGCCATCATGGTCTCGATGAGGCTGAGGTGGCCGAGGCTGCTGACCGGGAGGAATTCGAGGACGCCCTGGATAACGCCTAAGAATATGGTGTAGAGAAGCAGCATAGATTCATTCCTCTCTGTGATTTACATAAAAACACAAGGTGTATTATAGCATAGTATTTTTCAATATTAAAGGGTAATTTGAGAGGGGCTCAAACTCCTTTTTTTTCGCGAGAGGGCTCGCGCTCCTTTTTTTCGCGAGAGGGCTCGCGCTCCTTTTTTTCGCGAGAGGGCTCGCGCTCCT
>CAMNGN010000001.1 GCA_946538475.1 uncultured Blautia sp. | reverse complement strand
GAGGCTGCGATGGCCTGCGGGTTTGACCACACGAATATTCTTGCGCATGATGAATTCGGGAATGTGGGGTGGCGGCAGGTGGGGCTGAAATAAAACACAGGGGGACGGTCCTTTTGTGTTCGGGAAAGTATGAAGCGATATTCTGCACTCATAAGCACCGAACACAAAAGGACCGTCCCCCTGTGTTTTATTTCAGCTTGCTTATCACCAGCCCGTAATTCTCCCTCCTGTGCGGCACCGTACAGTTTGAGCAGTCTTTGATCCCTTTCTCGGTATACCTGAAGTTTCCGCCGCACTCTCTTCCTTTGGAATAGAGCGGGCAGTAGCAGAACAGGCAGTTGAAGTCCTCGGGGTCCACGCCTTTGTGGCAGGGGAAGTACTCGCACTTTTCGTGGCGGAAGTATGAATAGTATTTGTGCTCCGTGTCTTTTTTCATCCTATCTCCCTTTTTCGCCCAAATACTCCTTCAGAAAATCAAACATAGCCTGCATCTCTTCCTTGGTTCCTATGGTAATGCGGAGGTAATTATCGATCCGCGGTTTTTTGAAGTAGCGGACGTAGATTTTGTGTTCTTTCAGCGCGAGGAAAAGTTCCTCGGCAGGGATACTCTCGTGACGGGCGAAGATAAAGTTTGCTTTGGAGTCACCGAAGGTAAATCCGAGGGATTTAAGCTCCTGTTTGGCCCACTCTCTCACCTCGATGATCTGCCGGCAGGTTTTTTCGAAGTAAGCTTTGTCCTTCATCGCCGCAGCAGCGCAGGCGATGGCTGTGCGGTTCATCGTGTAAGAGTTGAAGGAATATTTGACATCGTTCAGATATTTGATCAACTCGGGATTTGCAAGCGCAAAGCCGACGCGCATGCCGGCCATCGACCGGGATTTTGAGAAGGTCTGCACTATGATCACGTTGTCGTATTTGTCGATCAGGGGAAGCGCCGAGGTTCCGCCGAAGTCGACGTAGGCTTCGTCCACGATGACGATCACATCCGGGTGGCTGCGGATGATCTCCTCCACGCGTTCAACCGGCATTTCGATTCCGGTCGGGGCGTTGGGATTGGGGAAGATGATCCCGCCGCATTCCGTTTTGTAGTCTTCCGGTCTTATCTCAAAGTTTTCATCGAGCGGAATCTGCCTGTAGGGAATCCGGAACAGTTCTGCCCACACGTCGTAGAAGGAATAGGTGATGTCCGGGAACAGGAGCGGTTTGTCCGAGTTGAAGAAGGTCATAAAGCACATGGCCAGCACATCGTCCGAACCGACTCCGACAAAGACTTTGTCGTCCGACAGGCCATAGTATTCTGCGATCGCGTGCACGATATCTGTCGATGCGGGGTCGGGGTAGAGCCTGAGTGTGTCGGTGTCGAATCCTTCCAGGATCTTTTGTACGCCCGGGGCAGGCGGATAAGGGTTCTCGTTTGTGTTAAGTTTGATGATGTTTTTTTCTTTGGGCTGTTCTCCCGGGGTGTACGGTGTGACTGTCCTTATGTTCTGCATCCATTTTTTCATGATCTTTTCCCTTCTATAAAAAAGACAGCTTCCGGAGCCCGGCAGCTGTCCTCCTTTTGTGTTAAAGCTGATTCAAAAAGGCAAATGGTTCGTCGTCTGCGAGGAAGTGCATGAGCATGTATGCGCAGAGAAGTGCCACTTTTTCTTCGCGAAGGATGCGCCGCACTTCGTCCTTGTCCGCGATGACCACTTCGATCTCTTCGGAGGCTTCTTCGGCGGCGTTGCTGATCGTTCCGTCGGCGTAGCCGAAGACTGTCGCGCAGGATTCGTCGGTCAGGCCTACTGTCGTGAAGTAGGGTTTTTGATATCCTTCCTGTACCGTGATGGGATGAAGGGTGAGCCCGGTCTCTTCGTACATTTCGCGGACGGCGCCTTCGTGGTAGCTTTCGTCAGGTTCGACGAGGCCTGCGGGGAATTCGTAGATGTAGTCAGCGATCGAGTAACGATATTGTCTGATGAGGACCACTTTGTCATGATTTTCGCCGTAAACACTGTAGATCACCACGCCGTCGGGGTTGTTTTTGCGAGTCACAGCCTTAAGTGTCTCGGTGGTTTTGGCGCGGGAGGCTACGTAGTAGCTTACCGGGGTGTCGTGAACGCTGGTGGCGTCCATGTGGTAGAGGTTGACGAAGCGGTTGTCGGTGAGTTTTTCGATGTGGTTGATCTTGCCCAAGTTGATCTCCTTCTTTTTGTATCAGACTGAAATGCGGTATTGTATTTTTTGCGTTTTTCACTATATCATATTTTCCTTTCCCAGTAAAGAGATTGATAGATTGGGCCGGGAAACGTAATACGTGCAGTCAGTCTGCAGAATAACCGGAGATCGAGCGCAGGAGGTCTGTCGACTCTGGGGTGATCGATAGTTCTACCGGAGTTCCGTTTTCGGCGAAGTACAGAATGCAGTGTGTTTTCTGCGTTTCGCGGGTGTATTCCAGGACATCTGTTCTGATGTAAGATGCATACTCACGGTCGGCAGTTATGCCTTCTTCTGCCAGGATCGCTGCATATTCGTCCAATGTTTCTGCTTCTGTTTCAATATAACGGATGGTCAGTTTTGCGGGGGTGATCCCGTCTGCGGCAGTTCCTGCGTATTCGCAGATGTATCCCTGCTCTTCTTCCTCTGTCGTCAGAGGACGGGCGGTCATTGTCGGGGGAATTGACAGCGCTATTCCCAGTTCTTTGACAGGAACCGGGGCTATCGTGGACATCACGGCTTCCGGTTCTGCCTGTATTTCTTTTGGGGTTTGAGCCGGTGCAAACTGTAAGCCGTACCCTGTGTCGGTTTCTTCCGCCATATCATATTCTGCGGCTGCCTCTTCTGCCATGTCATATTCTGCGGCCGGTGCGGCAGATTCGGGGGCCTTTATACTCTGAACCGGTGCGGAGTTTACGGTTTCGGCAGACTGCTCTGCTTCTCTTTCGTATGCCGTTTCCTCTGCCGAAGATATTGCAGATGCGTTCTTTGCCTCTTCGGCGGATTTTTGTCTCATGTTGAGGGTTATGGCGGCGGTCGCGATGACGACGAACCCTGCGGCCGCTGTGAGGATGCCCCGCAGGTAGTACCGGGGTTTTCTTTTTTGCGTATGTGCGACTGAGGGATCGGCAGCTTTTTCTTCCAATCTGCTCTCGATCACCTGCCAATTATCGGGTACCTTGTGTGATGCTGTCTGCTCCTGTCCGGTTGTCTTTTCCGTGAGGCCGGCTTCTATTCTGTTCCACAGGTCGGGTGTGTTTTCATGAACATATTTTCTGTATTCTTCTTCAAAGTGCTTCATAGCCGCACCTCCTCAGTTTGCTTATCGCCTGTCTGTAACGCCAGGTCACTGTTCCTATAGGGATCTTGAGTATGTCTGCAATATGTTTGAATGTCAGATCTCCGATCACTTTCATGTGAACGACCTCGCGTTCTGCGGGAGTGAGGCGGTTAAGGGCCTCGGCAAGGGACATGTCTTCTATCACTTCGTCGTACCCTTTTTCGATTTGAGGATCCGTGTCGATCTGCGTTCCCATCTCCTGCGGTTCTACGGGAACTTCGCGGCCCCGGCTCCGCAGGTAGTCGAGAGCCATGTTCCGGGCGATGACGGTCATCCAGCGTTTGTGTCCGCCTCCGGGGGTAAATCTGTCGCTCAGATCCCATAGTTTGATAAAGAATTCCACAGTGATATCTTCTGCATCCTGGTAGTTGCCGGTGATGCCCAGAAGCAGGTGGAATATGTAGTCGTTATATTCTTCGTAGATCTCTTTCAGCGCGTTTTTGTCGCCATTTCGGATGCGGTGCATGCATTCCTCAAATCTTTCGTTTTCCATATTGTTCTCCAATAAAAAAATGGTTCACAGGGAAAGACAGGGGACCGTCCCCTGTCTTTACATCAGTAGTCCTGTCCCTCCAGCCGTCTCACCAGATAGGACATTTCCTGACGGTACTCGTCGTCAAGCGATATCTCTTTGAGGATCGCGCTCAGGTGTTCGAGGGAGGATTCCCCTTTGTATTCGCTGTCTTTCAAAATCAGCGCGAACTCTGCTGCCGCGGCGGCGAAGCGGAAGTCGTCGTCGGGGGTTTCGGTAAAGGATTCTTCGGTCACCGGGTAGTCCTTCTCGGCTGCAGTCTCTTCGCCGGGCTCTTTATAGCGGACGAACAGGGTCGCAAATTCGTCCGTGTCTGCGCCTTCATTCTGCGGCTGTTCCTGATATTTGAGAGTTACAGCCTGTTCGCTGTCCGCAGGGATCAGTTCGTACAGAGCTACCACGCTGTGGCCGGCACCGATCTCGCCTGCGTCCTTTGTGTCATCGCGGAATTCGCTTGCTGCCATCAGGCGGTTTTCGTAGCCGATCAGGCGGTAAGAGTTGACTTTCGCAGGGTTGAATTCCACCTGGAGTTTGACATCGTTTGCCACGGTCAGCAGCGTGGAGCCCATCTCTTCCACCAGCACCTTTTTGGCTTCGAGGAGGGAATCGATATAGGCGTAATTGCCGTTGCCGCAGTCGGCCAGGCGTTCCATGTTGTCGTCTCTTATGTTGTACATGCCAAATCCGAGGACTGACAGATACACGCCGGATTCTTTCTTTTCCGTGATCAGTTTTTCGAGCTGATCGGGCTCGGAGATGCCGATGTTCAGGTCACCGTCGGTCGCGAGGATCACGCGGTTGTTGCCGCCTTCGATAAAGCCGCGCTCCGCGATCTCGTACGCGCGCTGAATGCCGCCTTCACCGTTGGTGCCGCCTCCTGCTTCCAGATCGTCGATCGCATCGCGGATAATGTCTTTGTCATCGCATTTTACCCGGTCGAGGACGGTTTCTACCCCGTTCGCGTATGTCACGATCGAGACGGTGTCTTCTTCGTCCAGGTTGTCGAGCAGCTGAAGGAAGGATTTCTTTAACAGCGGCAGCTTGTTGTCATCCAGCATCGAGCCTGATACGTCGATCAGGAATACAAGGTTCTGCTGCGGAATGTCTGACATGTCGATATCCTGTGTTTTCAGTCCGAGGAACAGAAGCTGATGGCTCTCGTTCCAGGGGCAGGGTGCTACGATCTTTGTGACGCCGAATTTTTCATCTCCTTCGGGGAGATTCAGATCGTAGGAGAAGTAATTGATGAATTCCTCCGCGCGGACCGCACTCGGACTGATCCCGGAGGGAGAAGCACCGTTCTCGATCATACGGCGGATATTCGCATAAGAGGCGGTGTCCACATCTGCCGCAAAGGTGGAGAGAGGTTCTGTCTGTACAAGGCAGAAGGGATTTTCGTCGATCGTATCGTATTTTTCGCCTTCGGGGGTTACGCCTTCTTCGTAATAATCGATCTTGTAATCCGGATCGATCGAGTATTCCCGCATGTACATTTCCGCTCCCGCCATGGGTGCAGACGCGGCATACTGATATCCATTGTCGTACAGCATATCATACTCTGCGGCTTCTTCTGCCTCGGGGAGCCACTGATCGGGTATTTCGGTCTCCTTCGTCTGAGGATTTTCCAAACTGTTCGTTGCCTCGTTTCCTGTCATGGCCACTCCGGAGAAAAGAAGAATGGCTGCAAGGATCGCTGAGAAGATTTTCATCAGAAGCATTGTCATTTTACTCACCTGTCCTTTCGTTTTTCATTATACCTGGCGGTCTTTATATTTTGTTTGTCATTAGATATACGCCGGGACAGGCAGGTTTTTATGGGGGAAAACAACAAATTTTATATTTTTTTACAGCTCTGCCGCCGGAATCAGGCCCCGCCTGTATTTTCCGGGGGTGACTCCTTTGTATTTGCGGAATGTTCTTATAAAATAGCTCAGGTCATTGAAGCCGCTGCTGTATGCCACCTCGGTGACCGGGTCCTCTGTGGTGACCAGCCTGAAGCAGGCCTGCTCTATCCTTTGTCTGTTCAGATAATCCATGGGGGTCTGATGCGTCATCTCGGAGAAAAAGCGGCAAAAATATCTGGGGGACATGGACACAGCTCCCGAAAGGTCGGCCAGGCTGATCTGTCTCGCATAGTTTTTTTCGATATAGTCTACGACCATCTTGAGCTGCACGATCTTCCGGTAATCTCTGCCTGACCGGACGATGCTCTCCAGATAATAGTGCTTCCCGTAAACGAGACCGAAAAAATGATAAAATTGTCCGATTACCGTCATCTGATAACCGTCCTTCTTCTGCATAAAAGCGTCAAATATTTCGCCGGCAGCTTCTGCCGCGTCCGCCTGCTCTTCCGTAATGTGATGGAACACTTTGATCTCCCCGCCGAGTATCCTTTGAATGTAAGGGGTGATCTCGGTAAACCCTCTGAGAAGGGAGCTGAGGTCGAATACGATACACTGGTACACGCACCCGTCTTCGGGGATGCCGGAATGCAGAACTCCCCCGTGGACAAAGATGATCTCCCCTTTTTTGGCCCTGAAGCTTTTCTCATCCAGCGTGACCAGAAGAGAGCCTTCGAGGATGCGGATGATCTCAAATTCCAGGTGCCAGTGATAGATCATCACGTAACGGGGATGGTCGGCGTCGACATGATGAAATTCGAAGGGGAACTCATACGTGCCGCGCGGCCGGTTTTCGTTTCGCTGAGGATCGTGCATTTTTTGTCTCCTGTAAATCCAAGGTAACCGGCAATCCGCTTCACTGCCTGCCGGTAACCAAAAAAAGTGAATATTGTACTGTTTTTTATCATTATAGAACAAGACTTATCGGATACACAAGGGTATAATTGTTTTATCATCAATAAACAGGCCGTTTCAGATGCATTTCGATACGGCCTGCATGCGTACTTTTATTATTTTTAATGGAGGTAAATTCAAAATGGGTGACAGCAGAAAACTCATCGGCGGCCGTCCGGTAATCGGTATCCGCCCGGTAATTGATGGTCGTAAAGGACCGCTCGATGTAAGAGGATCTCTTGAGGAGCAGACCATGGGCATGGCTCTCAAGGCCAAAAAGCTCTATGAAGAAAACCTTCGCTACGGCGACGGCACACCGGTCAAGGTGGTTATTTCCAATACCACGATCGGCCGTGTTCGCGAGAGCGCTGCCTGCGCAGAGCAGTTCAAGAAAGAAGGCGTCGATATCACTCTTACCGTTACACCGTGCTGGTGCTATGGTTCCGAGACAATGGATATGGATCCCAACACCATCAAGGGCGTATGGGGACTCAACGCTACAGAGCGTCCCGGCGCTGTATATCTTGCTTCCGTTCTTGCTACCCATGCACAGAAAGGCCTTCCGGCTTTCGGTATCTACGGAAAAGATGTTCAGGATGCTGATGACGAAGTTATTCCGGATGACGTCACCGAGATGCTTCTTCGCTTCGGCCGTGCTGCAGTAGCTGTTGCTTCTCTCCGCGGTACTTCCTATCTGCAGATCGGTTCCGTCACCATGGGTATCGGCGGTTCCATCATGGATCAGGATTTCATCGAGTCCTACCTTGGCATGCGTGTTGAGTCGATCGACGAGGTCGAGATCATCCGCCGTATGAGCGAGGGTATCTATGATGAAGAAGAATTCCGGAGAGCTCTGGCATGGACCAAAGAGAACTGCAAAGAGTGCTTCGACAAGAACCCGGATTGGATCCAGAAATCCCGCGAAGTCAAGGACGAGCAGTGGGAGTTCACCGTTAAGATGTACATCATCATCAAGGACCTTATGCGCGGCAACGAGAAGCTTGCCGAGAAGTTCCCGGAGGAAGCTCTCGGACACAACGCGATCGCCGGCGGTTTCCAGGGACAGAGACAGTGGACAGACTTCTATCCGAACTGCGACTATCCCGAAGCTTTCCTTTCCACCACATTCGACTATGACGGCGCAAGAGAGCCTTATACACTGGCTACCGAAAACGATATCCTCAACGGCCTCTGCATGCTGTTTGAGAAACAGCTGACCGGCAGAGCAGCCATGTTCTCGGATGTTCGTACCTACTGGAGCGGTGAGTCTGTAAAGCGTGTCACCGGTTATGATATCGAAGGCCATGCAAAAGATGCTGACGGATTCATCCATCTGATCAACTCCGGTGCTTCCGCTCTTGATTTCTCGGGCGTTTGCAAGGATGAGAACGGCAACCCGACCATGAAGAAATGGTGGGATATCACCGAGGAAGATATCAAGGCTATCTCCGCAGCTACCGAGTGGGCTCCGGCTGACAACGGATATTTCCGCGGCGGCGGCTATTCTTCCAGATTTGTCACCAAGGCTGAGATGCCTGTCACCATGATGAGACTCAACCTGGTCAAAGGCCTTGGACCGGTCCTTCAGATCGCAGAAGGCTGGACCGTTGCTCTTCCGGATGAGGTTACCGATATCCTCTGGAAGAGAACCGACTACACATGGCCCTGCACCTGGTTTGCACCGCGTACAGACGGCATCCCGGGAAGCGCTTTTGAAAACGCTTACACCGTGATGAGAAACTGGGGCGCTAACCACGGCGCAACCGTTTACGGACATGTCGGCGCTGACCTGATCACCATGGCTTCCATGCTGAGAATTCCGGTCTGCATGCACAATGTTCCGGAGAAAGACATCTATCGTCCTGCAGCCTGGAACGCTTTCGGCACCGTAGATAAAGAGGGTGCCGATTATAGAGCTTGCGCGGCATTCGGGCCCATGTATAAGAAGTATAAATAATTGAACAAAATGTAATTTTTTCAAAATAAAAAGGTGTCCCCCGATCGGGGGGCACCTTTTTATAACTCAATTTTTATCTTTAAATATAGAAGTAATTGCCTTGCATCAACCAGTAGTAATAATACAGGCCGCTCGCCACATGGGCCAGCACAAGAAGCAGGCCTATGACCATGTAGGGCATGTCTATTTTTTCTTTCGTGCGTTTCTTCAGAATATCCTTCACATTTCCGAACAGCTGCGGCACCGCATAGGCGTACAGCATAAATGCAAAGAACTGCATCCCCCACAGAAAGCTCCCGTTTCCGGCACGGGCGCCGTTCTCCACGAAGAACATTGCCTCGAAAAGTCCCACGAGGAAGCATGCGGCCTCAAGTACCGCGTATTTGGGCAGTTTCTTTCTGTTATAAGCAAACACGATGATCGGGAAGGCCAGGCCTGTCACATACTTCATGACGAACGCCTTTATGCCTTCTGTAAAGAAGTACATCGACGGTCCGAAAACAAGCCTGTAGGGCTCGTCTGTCGCCGACATGCAAAGGATCGCCAGCTGACTGAACAGGCACACCAGCGCCGGCACCATGCTGAGGGCCATGATAAGCACGTTCTCGATATTGCTTCTCTTTTTGACAAGATCGGTGATCAGCATCACCGTGAATACTATGCCGAAGGCCATGAGGAAGCCCGCGTTCATATTGGTCGCCAGGGCCATCATCGATGTGGTCAGAGCCCAGTGCTTTGCCGATATCCTCTTCTCTTCGCTGTATATCCGGTACAGTTCAAAGAAGTTATAGAGGGTGAGGACCGCAAACGGCTTCATGGCTATATAGGTGATATTGTGCCATGGCTGGGCGATGAGCGATCCGGCATAAAACCTCGGGAAGAACCAGGGTACCGGAATGTTGGTCAGGAACAGCAGTCCCAGAGCAGTCAGCATACTCTGCGGCCTTGTCAGCCGGGTATACTTTTTGATAAAAACGGAAGTGCATGCCCAGGAAAATCCCTGGATCAGTCCCTCCAGAAGTCCTACCGTGTACAGGAATCCCGGAGTAAGGTCCAGCAGGCTCTTGATCAGGACGTAGAGCGCATTGCCCGTATTGCTGTTCAGCGCCACATAGATCTCTGTCGGCAGGTCACTTAGGTACTCCTCGTTGTGCATGATCGCCTGACGGTAAAACAAAAAGGAAAAAAACGCCGCCAGCACCAGTGCTCCGAGCACCAGGATAACATTGTCTTTAATTTTTCTTGATTTTTCGATATTTACGGTTTCGGTTTTCATTAAATGTTCCTGCTTTCTTGTCAGACATAGAAGTGGTACCCCCGGCACACCCAGATAAAGTAGCGGAATCCGGTGATCACGTGAAGTGCCATGAGGATAAAGCCCACGATAAAGTAAACTGTCCGTCCTCCGGTCTTCTTCACAGTTCCGTTCCGGTACTCTTTAAAATCGCGGATGAACATCGAGTATACGTACATGAAAAGGATGTATCCCATGATCTCCAGACCCCAGAGAAAGTTTCCGTGTGTCTGGCGGAGTCCGTCTTCCATGATGAACATTCCTTCCAGCACCGACCAGATATAGCCCCATCCCGCAACTCCGGCACCGTTGATAAGCCTGTGCCTGTTGTAGATGTAGACCATGATCGGCAGCGGCAGGGCTGTGACAAACTTCATGATAAAGATGACCGGGCCATCGTCGAAGAAGAAGATCGACGGCGCAAAAATGATGCCGTTGGCGGAGTCAAAGAGGAGCCTCGCCTGTATCGGCAGGACGGCAATAGCCGGCAGTACCACACAGCCCAGAAGGAATTCATTTTTAAAGGTATTTCTCTTTCCGAAGAAATCAATGAGCAGGAATACAAGAAGTCCCGGAGCAAAGCCCATCAGGAAATTCGGCTTGACCATGGTAGCCAGGACCAGAAGCAGGCAGGTAATGATCCAGTAATTCCACGCGATCCTCTTCTCTTTTTTGTAGATCTCATGAAGGTACGCAAAAGAGAGCATCGTCAGAACTGCGATCGGGCGCATGGAGTTATAGGTAATGTTGTGCCATGGCTGAGAAATGATCGATCCTTTATAATACCTGGGGAATAAGTACGGAACATAGATGTTGGTCAGAAACAGCAGGCAGAACGAGATCGCCATGCTGACATACTTGTCCAGATCGAACAGCTTTTCTATGGTCAGTGTGGTGCAGATCATTGCCACGCCGACGGTGAGGCCCTGCAGAAGTCCCATGGAGTAGATCAGATAATGTGTCCATGTGAACACCCACTTCATCAGAATAAAGACTATGGAATAGTTCCGGATATACATGGCCTGGCTGATGTGCGCCGGAAGGTCGCTCGGATAGCCGCCGTTGTATCCCAATGCCTCAAGATAAAACAGGATCGATGTGAGCACAGACAAAAGGAGCGCCGCCAGTACCATGATCATATTGTCCCGCGCGCGGTCCTGATTAAATTTGCCTGTCCCGATTTTAATAGCTGCTGAATTCATCGTAGATCAGTTTCCTCCTATATCATGTCCATCCTGCCGTCGGCAGGATCAGCCTAAAGTAGCTCAGTACTGTGTTAAAAACCCAGATCAGGGCAATTCCGCCGTAGATCGCATTTCGGATCAGTCTGCTTTTTATCACTTTTTCCACGAGCCATCCATAGCCCATGGTCACAAAATACATGACTGCGATCGTCGAGGAAACCATATATCTCCCCTGCGCCTGCAGGTCATTGTAGTATGCGTAGATAAACAGCAGAACAAGGGGGATAAGCATGCCGATAAACATAAACGTGTTGTACAGCCCTTTCCCGTTGATTCCGCGGTATGTAGTGATCACCTTGCGGGATGACACATCAGCGCTCTGATCGCGGAGATATACCGCCTTCTCCACCTTCCTGTTTTTCCACCTGAAGTTTTGGCGGAAAGGAACGAATGTAAATACAAAGCCGACAAAAACAAAGGCGACGTAAATCTTGTACATCCACTCTTCCATGAAGATCGTGTAGTGGCCGAAGGCACAGATAAAGCTGTAGATCGTCATTATCGTCCAGTTGTGCGGCCATCCGCCCGCCTGATAAAGAAGCAGGTCCTTGTAGGACATTCCCTCTTTTTCGGGCGTCCAGTGGAGAGACGGCTTCAGTTCGTCGATCGCGTACATCTCTCCCGAGATCTTTGTCACTTTAAGTCCCAGAAGATCTCCGTCATACAGAATGCCGTTTCGCACAAAAGTCCACAGTGCGATCACCAGCACGATCCCGGCGACGAGTACTCCGCTTTTCAGCATTCTCATCGCTCTTTCTCTCAGCTCTTCATTCGTATCATCCAGAAGATGACTTGCCAGGAAAAGGAAGAAGCTCATCAGGACCCATCCGTAGGCATTATAATAGGAAAGAAGGCAGAAGCCCATGCCCACGGCAAGGATGATGCAGTTCTTTCTTGTCCATCCCTCATCCAGGTATCTTGTCCATGCATAGAGGATCACTGTCGTTGTGAAGATCGCCATAGCGTCGTTATTGACGTATGTTCCTACAAATAACAGTTCGGGCAGAAACATGACAAGCGCGTTCATCATCCATCTGCGCCCGTCTTTAAACAGACGTTTTGTCATATGCGGGATCAGGGCTGCCGTTGCCGTGGTAAACACCACGCCCGTGAACCTTGCCGCACAGATGAGGGCCATGTCTGTTGTGGAGAAGATACTGACGATCTTCATGAACAGGGCCGAGATCATATATGACAGCATCGGATAGAACGCGTACGAGATCCCCCACAGCTCGTTCCGCACCTCGGGATCGTACCCGTTGGGCAGACGGCCGTGGTTATAGATGTAGTTGGGGATCATAAAACGCATGTTTTCGTCCGGTCCGGCGGGCGGCTGATTGGTGAGCGACCAGGCAAACGTCAGCACGAACACCGCCAGGATAAACAGAATATACAAGTATGTTTCCCAGGCATACTCAAACCCGAGTCTGCCCCGGGTCTGAGTGTTTCCGGATTTACGCAAAACCATATTTTATCAAATCCTCTTCAGTGAGAAATCCTGACTTTCCAGAGTCAGGTTCGGATTATAGTAGGGATCCGGGGTACCGAAAATACCCGGCCAGTGTTTTTCTACCGTAGCGATCTCGCGTCCGAAGCGTTCGATCTTTTCGGGCGTGTCTTCGAGACCGCGGGACTTCGATTCATAATGATACAACTCACAGTAAGGATTGTAAACCACTAAATAACCGGCATGACGAACTTTCAGGCAAAAATCTACATCATTGAAGGCTACAGCCAGGTCTGTCGAGAGTCCTCCGACCTCTTCAAAGACATCTCTTCTGACCATCATGCAGGCTGCCGTCACCGCGCTGTAGTCCTGAGCGCAGATGATCCGGTGGCAGTAACCCGTAGCTCCGCGGGGCTGCTGCACAAAGGCATGGCCCGCAATACTGCCGAAGCCGATGATCACGCCGGCGTGCTGAATGGTATCGTCGCCATAGTACAGTCTTGCTCCGACGATCCCCACATCGGGGCGCATGCAGTAGCCCAGCAGCTCTTCGATCCAGTTGTCGTTGATCACTTCTGTATCGTTGTTGAGCAGAAGGAAGTAATCACCTTTCGCTGCCGCGGCGCCATAATTGTTGATCGCAGAATAGTTGAATTCACCGGACCAGCAGACGACCCGCACCTTCGGGTTCTGCTGCTCAAGCTCTTTATAGAATGCAAAAGTTTCCTCTTCTGTGCTGTTATTCTCGATCACAATGATCTCGTAATTGGTGTAGGTCGATTTTGCCGTGATGGAATCGATGCACTTTTTCAGATCGTCTATGTGATCTTTGTTGGGAATGAGGATCGAAACCAGCGGCTCTTCGGGCCATGTATATTTTGTTCTGTAGAGCCCCGGGAATTCTCCGTAGGTCACGACGCACGGTATGCCGAGCCGGTCAAAGTGCGCCTGGATGGCTCTCTGACCCGCCGCAAAAGCGTAGCCCTTGCTCTCCGGATTTTCGGATGTGGACTGCTCATGCGCTCTCCAGTGATAGAGGATCCTGGGAATATGCCCGATGTTCTTCGTATTTTCGACGCAGCGAAGGACCAGATCATAGTCCTGGGCTCCGTCAAACTCGGGGCGAAGCAGCCCTGTTTTGTCGAGAAGCTCTCTTTTTACCACCAGGAAATGGCAGATGTAATTGACCGTGTGAAGCAGATCCGGGTTATAGTCAGGTTTGAAATGCGGCTCAAAGAACGATGTGCCTTTGCCCGACATCTTATCCTCATCCGAGTAGACCATCTCGGTCTCTCTGTGCTTGTTCAGATATTTTACCACTTCAAAAAGAGCATCGTCGGTCAGGGCATCGTCGTGATCCGCAAATCCGATGAACTCGCCTGTTGCGGCTTCTATCGCCGCGTTGGTGTTCTGCGCGATCCTGAGCTGCGTATGATTGTGGATCGCCTTGATGCGGGGATCCGTCTCCTCAAGTTCGTTCAGCAGATCGGTGAGCGGTGAATCCTCCCCGCTTCCGTCGGAAAGACACAGCTCCCAGTTGGAATAGGTCTGCCTGCGCACCGAATCGACCAGCTGGCCGAGGTACTCGGGATCGGTGCGGTATAACGGAACAACGATCGAGATCTTCGGCGTATATTCGAAGACATGGCTGCGCTGTTTTTTGAGTTCTTCCTCGTCGGGAAGATGCTTCGGCAGCCATTCGTCGTAGCTCTGCGGGCGAAAATGCCTTTCTGCCAGTCTGCGGGAAAGCGGATTCGCGATGAACGCCGGTGCCTTTGCCTGGATCAGCCGTACACCTCTTACCGCCACTTCCTTCGCGCCGCGCCTTACCAGGTTGGCCGGGCCCTTCGTGCCCACATATTTCATGGCCTTTGTGTAATACCTTGTGAGCTTTTCATCCAGCTTATACAGCGTGCTTATGCCGATCTTATGAACCGCGGTCCGGCCTTCTCTGTCACGCATCACCAGATAGATGTAGTCGCCCGTGATGTTTTTGGCTTCTATCTCGAATCCGCAGTTCAGATCGATCTTGTACTCCGTGAACATCCCTGCCACATCGCTTCTGGGTCCTCTTCTGACGACCGCCTTTATCCTCTGTTTATCTTTGTCATAGAGCCGCAGCCCGACAAGGCTTGTGCTTGCGGCCCATCCGCGGACATACAGTTTATGTTCCTCGCCGCCTGCCGTTTCCTGCTCGATATAGTACTGCGGTTTTCCCTGACGTTTTCTAAGGTCAGAGGCCAAAATGAACATCCATCTGGTCCTCTCTCCCTCGTGTGTATAGTAAACGGAAAGGGCCTTGTGCTTTTCGGTGATCTCGGGCAGATATACCCTGAGTCCCGCATATTTTGCAAGCGACTCGGGTCCTGTCTGTACTCCGGAGATCACGCCTGCGGACGGATAAAAGAAGACTTCCGTCACGAGGACCTCGCCGTCAAGTTCTGCGGTTACCTTGCACTTGTCCGGCAAAAGTCCCTGAATCTGATATACATCGGGGCGATCCAGCAGGAAGCGCTCCCGCACCACAAAAAACTGTTGATTCGTCATTCCCAAGTTTCCTCTCCTCTGTAAATATTCTTTTCAGAGCCATCGGTTCCGTCAAGTGTCAGGTTTGGGTTGTAATAAGGATCTCCCATTTCGAGGAATCCTTTGTGCCTGCTTCTGAAAAGCGCGGTTTCTTTTGCAAAACGTGCCGCTTTCTCGGGACCTGTCTCGAGTCCTCTGGACTTCGACTCGTAATGGTACAGCTGGGCCTGCGGCACATAGACCGTCTTCTGTCCTTCGGCCGCTGCCCTGAGACAGAAATCCACATCGTTGAACGCTACCGCAAAATCGGGATCGAGCCCGCCGATCTGCCTGTATACCGATGTTTTCACCATCATGCAGGCTCCGGTGACCGCGCTTACCCTGCGGGCAGAGACATTTCTCATCAGGGGGCCTGTATAGTCTTTTGCCCTGCCGACATCGAGATGTCCGGCGATCCCGGCGATCCCCGTCACGATACCGGCATGCTGAATGGTATCGTCTGGGTAAAACAGCTTTGCTCCCGCTATGCCGGTGCCTTCCCGCGCACAGTATCCGAGCAGGTATTCGATCCAATTTGGAGCGATCACTTCGGTGTCGTTATTGAGCAGGATCAGATATTCTCCCGTTGCCGCCGCGGAACCGAAATTGTTGATCAGAGAATAGTTGAAATCTCCTTTATAATGCACGACCTTTACCCGGGGATCCCGGGAAGCCTGCGCATAATATTTTTCGGTCTCCGTTTCGGTACTGTTGTTTTCGATGATAATGACTTCCAGGTTGTTCCACGTACTCTTATCCAGGACCGACCTGAGACATTTGTCCAGATCGTCCACGTGATCCTTGTTGGGGATCAGGACAGAGACCTTTGGATCTCCGGAAACCGGATACCTGACAGCTGCCACACCGGGATATTCCGACCCGGTCACATCCGCAGAGATCCCCATGCGCTCGAAATGTCTTTTCAGACAGGTGAGATCCTCCGACGGGGCAGCGTCCGTCTCCTGCTCCAGATGGCAGAGGACATGAGGAATATGCCTGATCTCCTGCGTGCGTTCCGTGCATCTGAGCAGTATGTCATATATCTGTGCGGCAAAACTGTTGTTTTCGCTTCCCGCGTTCCCGGATGCAGCCGTGCTATGATCCCCGGAATCCATATCCCGCATCACTTCAAGCAGAAGGCTCCTTCCGATCAGAAGGGGAAGTCCCATGTAATTATATGAATGAAGAAAATCCGGATCGTACTCCGGCTTGAACAGCGGATCCTCATAATGTGTCCCATGATGATCCGTATCCCCGTAGATCACGGCTGTCTCGGGGTGCGGGTGCAGAACCGTCAGGTATCTGTACAATGCATCCGGGGCAAAACTGCTGCCCGCCGCCGCAAACACAATATATTCACCGGCCGCCTCACGGACTGCCTCCGGGGCAGCGGACCTGCCTCTGCCGTCCGGGCAGATCATAAAGCGTACGCGCCTGTCCTTCAGCCGGCCCGAGACCGAACCGTCGTTTTTGCTTCGGCCTGTCAGGATCAGCTCCCAGTTGCCGTAGCTCTGCGCTGCCAGCGAATCCGCAAGCGCGTTCAGGCGGTCGTCCCATTTTTCCACCGATGCGATCACACTGAACAGCGGTGCCGGAGAAAGGTTTGTGCGGCTCTGCTCTTTCAGTGTCTTAGCGGATGCTGATGTATTCTTCAGATAAAAGTCGTAGTGTTCTCCCCAGGGGAGCGAACGCTCGGCCAGATAACCGCAGAAATTGCGGAGGCCGTATTTTTCTATGATCTCTCTGTTCTTTTCCGAACCCGGGCCCGTGAGAAGACGGACCGCGCGCCCTGCTCTTGTGTTCTCGGCGTCAAATCTGCAGAGGTTCAGCTTATATTCCTGAACCGAAAACTCGTTTGAAAAACGCAGTATCAGATTCTTTCCGGAAACACTGCCGCGGGGGATAAGCATCTCAAAGCCGGTGCAGCAGGACAGGTCTACGTGGAACACCTCCGAGAGATCCATCCTTCTCTGATATTCGATACGCACATCCGGTATCTGCTCTTCGTTATCCCCGACCGCAGCGATCTGTGCCTGCCCCGCACGGGAGACAGTCCATCCTCTGATCCAGATATCGTCTTTTCGTCTCTCGGTGCTCTCGATCAGATATTTGAGCGTGCTTTCTCCAAGCTCCTTCTTTATATCTTCGGCTGTTGCCCGGTAAATACGAAAAACGGAAGATCCGCAGAGAGCCCTGACCTTCACACATTCTCCGTCCCGGATCACTTTGTCCATCCCCGGTATCCCGATCTCGAACCCCGGCTTACAGCCGGCAAGGGACGGGTGTGCCTGTTCGACATCCGGTCTGGGGACCTCGTTGTATGTAAAGGCTGCGGAACGGTTGCCGCACCTTACCTGAAAGCGCGGACTGTCGCCGGTAAAACCTGCCCAACCCGATATTACCAATGTTCCGCCGTTTTCGTGCTCTACCCGGCAGGAATCAATCGTCACATTCTTATCCGGCATCTGTCCCTCCCATTTATCTGTATCTGTCGTATCTTGACAGATACGGGCAAAAATCCATGCAAATCGCCTCCGGCGATGGGATTTTTGCCTGCTGAATCATATTCTTACGGCCTCAGCAGCGAGTGCTTCGGCCTGTTTGAACGGTTTTGTCATTTTTTAGTGACCATCTCGTACATTTTCCAGACCGATGTATTCTTGATCTCTCTGATCTGGGCCTTCAGTCCTTCGTTCTCCATCATCAGCTGAAGGACACGCTTGTCTTCCTGCCTCATCTGACGGTCGTTCTCCATCTCAAGCTGGATCATTCTCTCCGCAGTCTTCTTGTTCATCTTGACAAAATTCATGCGGATCTCCAGCTTTTTGGTGCCATCGGGAACGACTATGGAAGAAAAGGCAGGGTCGTCCGTGGTAAAATATGCCCTCTTGCCTCTTGTATAACCGCCCGAGAGTTTATAGTGCTGTATCGGTATCTCGGTCCCGTCCAGGGCCAGACGCAGGATGCTCACCATGCAGGGACTGCTGCAGGGGTCGATCCTCACATCGTTGCATCCTTCGGGGATATCAATGGTCATGTTGATCCTTCCGCCTCTGACGCGGACGCCGACCGCGTGTTCATCCGTGTATCCTTCTCCCATGTTGAAATACACCTGCGCGTAGTCCGGCGCTTCCACATAATATTCCGCTATTCCCGGCGAAATATCATGGTACAGGTTGCGAAGAGGCACATGTCCTTTGATGATCGCTTCCTGGAAGGAGGCCTCCATCTTTCGGAAAGTATTCAGCAGAACGTCGTCTATCCCCAGGCGCGAACACAGATCGCGCATGTTGAGCTCCAGACGGCCGACGCCGAATTCGCCCAGATAATGCAGATTGCGGTAAAGCACATATTTTCCGGGAACCGGGAAATCGACTGTCCATTCGTAATCCAGCACTGTACGGGGCTCCGTCATCAGAAGGTTGGAGCAGATCAGGTCGATGTTGGTGTACTTTGCGCACTTCAGACCCTCGGGAAGATCGACATCGCCGAAGATGCTGCGGAATTCATCCGTCATGTGAAACTCTTCCGTCTCATGGATCATCCGGATCTTCCGGAGGAACAGGAGCAGCAGCTCCCTCGCCTCATCGGCCCGGTTGTCTTCGAGCAGCTCGTCTATCCTCTCTTCCAGCGTATCGGCATCCACATACTCAAACCACATTTCATCCCCATCGAGATGGCATTTATTGCACGCAAAGCCGGCATCTTTGTACTGTTTGTCAAGAGTGGTCCGAAGCAGCGCCATGCGTGCGACATGGTTTTTGCCTTCCGGAAACAGCGGCGTCTTTCGCACAGACCGTTTTCCGTCCTCCTCAAAGATATCGGTGCGGACTGCGTACGCCCGGCTCCGCTCATTTGAAAATTTGCTATAGATCAGTTCTTTCATGACCGGCCTCCTCTCTATTGTTTTTCGGCTACGATCAGAAATGAGTTGGCAAACTCCGGATAAAGCCCTGCTTCGATGATCGAGTCATAGGCGCGCGGCTCATCGAACAGAAGGATGCGCTGTCTGTCGTAGTTCAGGAAGGATTCCCTGATCTCCCCGGGTTTGGGGAGGAATTTGTCGGAGTAGATCGTCATCGGGAACTTGTAATCCGGGTACGGATAGTAGACCGTGGTCTTAAAGTCGCCCGTCTTCTTTATCATATCCAGCATTTCTTTGCGGGAAAATGTGCGTACGCCCGGATTGTCGGGATATCCCTCTATACCCTTGAACTGCACGCCGACGTGATCCTCCGTACAGCCGGCAAAATACTTGAGGCCGAGCTTGTTCTCTATCGCGATCACGATCTTTCCGCCGGGGGCGAGATGTTTTGCTATGCAGCTCAGCATCTTCAGATAAGGCTTGTGATCCCCCATGTAAGCCTGTGCATATTCAAACACACCGATCAGTGTGATATAGTCATAGTTCTCCGTCAGGTTCGGTTCGATATCCAGAAAGTTTCCCACGATGATCCTGAGATTATCCTTGTCCCTGTTCCGGTACGCGTTGATCATGGATCTTTTTTTGGAAAGCTCGACAGCCGTGACCGAACCCGCTTTTTCTGCCAGCGCTCCCGTGATGGCCCCGCATCCCGCACCGATCTCGAGCACATGATCGTACCTGCCGATCGGCATCCACGAGATGATGTTCTGCCGGATCTCGGAGAAATGGTACATGACGGACCAGTCCTTCCGCTCGGCGATCACCGCATTCAGGTCTTCTTCCCGCGTGTTCCGGGCGATCTCGAGGAGTTCATCCTCCACAGGGCCGTCACTGTACATATCCTTTCCCGGGTACCAGAAAAGATCCAGTATGACATTTCCTATTTTTTCCTGCATCATTTGCTCAGCTCCTCCACTTTTACCACGGAATTCATATCGTAAAAACCGACCGTATTTTTAGTAGAAACAACCGTTATATTACAGGCATCGTACAGCCTGTGGAATACCGTGAAATCGCCTCCGCAATATCCGGTACAGCCGAATGACAGAAGATACTCACCGCCCTGCATATCCATGTTCTGGTGAAAGGTGACGATGCATTCGTCCCCCGGCGAGGAATGCTCGATATGTGCTTTTTCGTACATCGTGTTTGTGCCGGTGATCTCTGTCCCCTGAATGTTTTTGAATGTATAGGCCACGATCGGGTCCTGGATCTCTTTGTTAAAGCGGACCTTCACGCGGATATCAAAAGGAGTTCCTTTTTCGATGATGTTGCTCTTGTGCCCCTTCTCATCGATGACCTGGAAGGCCTCGATCTCGGCCTGCTTGTCCCCGTATTCCAGCGTGTTCGGATTAAGCGCCATTCCTTCTTTCCAGGAATCTCCGGAAAGAGTGTCGCCGTCTGCGGAAGCGTCCTCCTCGGCCGCTTCTTCCTGCTGCCTCACCGGATCCTGATGTACCAGCAGCTGCTTGTACATATCCACCATGGCTTTGGGCGATCCCTGGTCAAGGAGATGTCCCTGATTTAACAGGATGACTCTGTCGCAGTATTTGGAAATGCTGGAAAGATCGTGGCTTACGATCAGGATGGTCCTTCCCTGCTCCTTGAATTCTTCGAATTTATGAAAGCACTTTGCCTGGAAAAAAACATCTCCTACCGAGAGGGCCTCATCCACGATGAGTATCTCGGGGTCTATGTTGATGGCCACGGCAAATGCAAGCCGCACGAACATACCGCTGGAATAGGTCTTTACGGGCTGGTGGATAAAATCACCGATATCCGCAAAAGCCAGAATATCATCCAGCCTCCGGTCTATCTCTTCCTTGGAAAAACCGATCATCGTGCCGTTCAGATAAACGTTCTCGAGTCCGGTATATTCCATATTGAACCCGGCGCCGAGTTCCAGAAGAGCACTTATCCGGCCGTCCACCTCGACGGTTCCGGATGTCGGGGTGAGCACTCCGGTGATGATCTTCAGTATCGTCGATTTTCCCGAACCGTTCACACCGATTATGCCTACGCACTCGCCTTCTCTCACGTTAAAACTGATGTCATGAAGCGCGTAATGTTCACGGTACCGTTTTTTGCGGGACAGCCCCAGTGCCTCTTTAAGACGGTCCGACGGCTTGTCGTACAGTTTATACATTTTTGTCAGGTTCTTCACCTGAATGACATTTTTCTCGCTCAATCGTATCCCTCCGGTACGTTATACTGAAGCCGTTTTTTACAGCACGTCCGCAAAATGGACCCTCAGCTTTTTAAATACATGTCCCCCGGCCAGAAGGCACAGAAGCGCGAATATCCAGAAGTAGAGCGTCCACATGGGGTGAACAAAAAACCACTCTTTTTTGACAAAAGTATCCCGGTAACCGGATACAATATAATACATCGGGTTAAACTTTAAAATACGTGCAAGCGCCGGATGGCCCGCCAGAGCATCCTCCGCCACCCACATGATCGGTGTGAGCCAGATCCCGACCTGCAGCAGTATGCTGATGATCTGGGAAAGGTCCCTGAAGAAAACCACCACCGAACAGGTAAAGTAAGAAATACCCAGGATAAGCACAAAGGTGCATCCGCTGTAGTAGATGATCTGCAGATAATAAAAATCGGGGAAATATCCGTACCCCATGTACAGGATGATCGTAAACAGCACAAAAAAGCAGTGCACGACCGCAGCGGAGAGAATCTTCACCACCGGAAGCACGCTGATATTGAACACAACTTTTTTTACAAGATAATTATATTCCAGAAGGGAAGCCGTTCCGCCGATCAGACCGTCCTGAAAGAAAAACCAGGGCACGATGCCTGCCACCAGATACAGGACGAACGGGATTCCCAGATCACCCGTTCCCGCACGGAAACCCACCGAAAAGACGAACCAGTACACGAGGATCGTGATGATCGGCTGAATAAAAGCCCAGACAATTCCCAAATAGGACCCGGCATAGCGGGTCCTGAAGTCGTTCCAGGCAAGTTTTGCGATCAGCCGGCGGTTTTTTATGATATCCGCCGGCAGTGAAAAGATCGATCTGACCATTATGCATTGTCTCCTGCGGGACTCTCCTTTGCACGGTTATACTCCGCAAAAGTGCCCCATTTTGTGTCTTTATCAGAAAGCACGAGTTCCATCTCTTCGCCGACAGGCCACTCCACAGCGATGTCCGGATCGTTGTATATGATGCCGCCCTCATCGTTGGGATGATAGAAATCGGAACATTTGTAGGTAAACTCGGCAAAATCGGAAAGTACCAGGAAGCCGTGGGCAAAACCTTTGGGTATAAAGAACTGCTTTTTGTTTTCCGCGGAAAGAAGGACGCCAAACCATTTGCCGTAAGTTTCGGAACCCGGGCGCAGATCGACAGCCACGTCATAAACCTCGCCCGCAACGACCCTCACCAGCTTGTCCTGCGGATAATTGATCTGAAAGTGCAGACCGCGAAGCACGCCGTAGCGTGAGCCGGACTGGTTGTCCTGCACAAATGTCACATCGATGCCCGCTTCGCAGAAATCATTGTAATTGTATGTCTCCATGAAATAGCCGCGTGAGTCGCCGAAGACCGTCGGTTCGATGACTTTAAGGCCTTCGATATCCCCGCAGGGTGTCACTTTAATTTTTCCCATTATGTCTGTATCTCCTTATCTGATCGATTCGTAGCCCGGGTAAGAAAGCAGCAGGTCTGTGACCTTTTTCACATCTTCCATATCCAGATTGTAGAACATCGGAAGACGCATCAGTCTTTCGCTCTCTTTCGTAGTGTAGACGTCCTCTCCGTGGAACCGGCCGAATTTGAGGCCTGCCGGTGCGGAATGCAGCGGCACATAATGGAACACGGAAGCCACACCGTTTTCACGGAGCCATGAGATCAGAGGAGTTCTGACGGACATGTCTTTGACTTTGAGGTAGTACATATGGTAGTTGTTGGTACATCCTTCGGGAACAAAGGGTCTGTCGATGAAGCCCTTCTCCTCAAGCGGTGCCAGATGTTCATTGTAGTATTCCCAGATCTGCTGACGTTTTGCGCAGATCTTTTCGCTCACCTCGAGCTGGGCGTACAGGTAGGCCGCATTCAGTTCGCTGGGAAGGTAGGAAGAACCAAAATCCTGCCAGCGGTATTTGTCGACCTGTCCGCGGAAGAATTTGCTTCGGTCGGTGCCTTTTTCACGAAGGATCTCGGCCTTCTCCTGCATCGAGTCGTCGTTGAAAACGATAGCGCCGCCTTCTCCCATCGTATAGTTTTTCGTCTCGTGGAAGCTGTAGCAGCCGAAATCACCGATGGTTCCCAGCGCTTTGCCTTTATAGTACGAACCGACGCCCTGGGCGGCATCTTCCACGACCTTAAGGTTGTGCCTGCGGGCGATGTCCATGATCGTATCCATCTCGCAGCCGATGCCGGCATAATGTACCGGGCAGATCACGCGTGTCTTGTCGGTGATCGCATCCTCGATCTTAGTTTCATCTATGTTCATCGTATCCGGACGGATATCGACAAAAACGATCTTTGCCCCGCGAAGGACGAAGGCATCTGCGGTGGAAACAAAGGTGTAGGAGGGCATGATCACTTCCTCGCCGGGTTTGATGCCGGTAAGGTAAGCTGCCATTTCCAGTGCATGCGTGCAGGAAGTGGTGAGCATGACATGCCTTACATTAAACCTGTCCTCCATCCATTTGTTGCACATTTTGGTGTAAGCGCCGTCGCCGCAGAGCATTCCTCTTTTGACGGCATCTTCGATGTACTCTGTCTCTTTTCCGGTGTAAGCCGGTTTGTTAAATACGATCATGAATTTATCTCCTGTGTGTTTTTTTATTTTATTGGCGTCTTTTTGACGCATATACCCTTTTCATTAAACTTGCACTTCATGTTTCCGATGGTGAGCGTTACATTTTCTGCTCTGACTCCGGGATTGGGATAGTCATTGGTGTAGAAGAAGAACTCGTTTCCGCCGATCTTATGCCAGCTCTTAAAGGCGTTCCCTGTCCTGCAGAAATAATATACATGTTTCTTTCCGTTCTCGGTGAGCACTCTCCATCCGTCCGTAGCCATTTCTCCGTTATATTTGTAGTAGTAGATGGCTCCGTTTTTGTACACATACTTCAGATTCTTTCTCATGACGGCTGTTTTGGTGTCAAAGTAATAACGTTTTCCGCCTATCGTCTTTTCTCCCGTAACGGCCCGGTAATCATTGCCGAAATAGTATTTGTTCCATTTTTTCAATGTCACCCAGCCGTTTCTTACGAGTGCCCCGCTTGAGCTGCAGTACACATACTTTGAATCGATACGCAGCAGTGCATTGACCCGCATCTCCCCGTCTGTCGTAGAAAAGCAGTATTTTTTACCATCGATGGTCCAGAGACCTGTTGCTTTCGTACCGTTCCTGTAATAATACGTCTTTCCGCCTTCTTTGTACCATCCGTTTCTCAGAAGTCCGGCGCTCTGGTACCCGGAAACAGGCTGCGTTCTCGGCGTGATGATCCTTGTATAATCCACAAAGCCGAAATTGATGTCGGCATTGTTCTGTGCGGGGATACCGGCGATCAGTCCGGCGGTCGAATTCATGCCGGGCGTTGTCGAACCTCCGGTTGCCTGCCAGATCGTATAGCGGTACTTGTTCGTGTCAGGCCTGTTGATGGTATCGCCGAAGCTGGCAAGCCAGAAATCGTATTCTCTCAGGCGGCTCACATTCAGCTTGTAATCGTACCAGTTACGGTTGGTATAGACCATCGGATAATATCCGGCTTTTTTGATCTCATCGCAGAAAACTCTGTACAGGTCCGTACGCTGTGCATTCGTAAGCGAATCCTGCGCACTGTCCTCCATGTCGAACACGATCGGATAGGATATCTTATAGCCTTTGATCCTGGCGATCACGTACTCCGCCTCTATCAGAGCTTCTTTGTTCGTCTTTGCCGTACTGTAAATGTACACTCCGACCGGAATACCTGCCGCGATCGCGTTTTTCATGTTGTACTCGTAGTAAGTGTCCTCATGCTTTAAGCTGTGAGAAAGACGGATAAAGGCAAAGTCCACATCAGAATTCTTTACTCTGCTCCAGTCGATCCTGCCCTGCCATTCGGACACATCGATGCCCCGGGTGATCGCTCCCGGGATCACCTCGCCGCTTCCGTTATAGCATACTCCGTTGATCTTCTGCCATGCGTTGGGGGATACAGCCTTTGGTTTGGATGCTTTCCTCTCCTCCGGTGCGACCGCTTCTTCTCTCACATACGGTCCCGAAGCCGCAAATGTCTGCACCGCGGCCAGAAGAGCCATAACTATCATCAAAATGATGCCTGATCTTTTTATGAATCTGCTGCTTTTCACGCCGGTTCCTCCTTTTCCTTATCGTGCAACAGCTGCACATTGTCCTCGGACAATGTGCAGCTGCAGTTTATTATTCTCCGAGACCGGTGGCAATTGCTTCGGTGATCTCAATGAGTGCCTGCTCTTCGTCCTCTCCGTCACAGACGATCTCGATCTCGTCCCCGCGCTTGACGCATGCGCCCAGAATGCTCAGCACACTCTTGGCATTTGCCTCCCCTTCTCCATAGCGGAAGTAAATATTCGATTTAAAGCGTATCGCTTCTTTGCAGAGAATACCGGCCGGCCGCAGATGCAGTCCGGTGGTGTTGATCACTTTCACTTTACGGCTGACCATAACTCACCCTCCCCTTATTCTACCGGTGTGTCCGAAGCGGTCGAAACTTTGGAGATGACGATCTCCGTCGACGCCTCTTCAAGCAGTTCAAATCCGTCCGGCAATGTGATATCGACAGGGATCTGATAGCTCCCCTCATCCATGCCTTCCACATCTATGGACGCTTTGACCGCCTCCTCATCTTTTTCGTCAAAGTCGACGATCTTCTGTTCGTCGTCGGCCTTTACGCGGATCTCCAGCTTGTCTATCTCGAAGGAGATCTGCAGTCCCTCTTTTTTACCTTTCACACTGATCTTGCTTGTCGGGATGGACAGCCGTTTTCCTCCTTCGGGGAGGATGCGGAAAGTGACCAGTATCTCGTTGTTGGACCCGCTGGTGAGCTTCAGTCCTTCCGGCATATACTGAGATATGTCGATCTTGAATTCTTTGTCGGAATCCTGCCCCGAGATATCCACACTCTCATCATCGATCTCGATGATGTTTCCGTTTCCTTTCAGCAGTTCCAGTGCTTCTTTCGTTCCCGCCACACTGACGGTCTCGGGAACCGTGCTCACACTGTCGAGCACATAACCCTCTGCCGGTTCTCCCCGGTATCTCACCTCGGGTCTGATATCGCTTCGGGTCTTCCAGAGTTTTGTCGCTACAGTCACTCTGCCGTCATTGTCAAACCGCAGGTTGTTCATCTGCGTGACGCTCAGTGTCTCACCGTTTTTGTCGATGACGGACATGTTCGCAGTCTCTGTAAAATCCTCGGTGACGCCTTCAACATTGACATATACATTGACCTTGTCGATCTTTCTGATCAGTGATCCCGGTCCGGTTATCCTTACTTTTTCGGGGCTCACTGTCTGTGTGCCGATCTCGTACCCTTTTCCGGGTTTGCTGTCACCGCTGTTTACCCCTACCATGAATTCTCCCGTCACCTTTTCCTCCAGCGTGACGCTCACATTCTGAGGCCACACGGTGATGTTGGCGGGCGATACCCCGTTGCACGAGGCTGTGACGGGGATCATTACGGGATTGGTCTCCAGGCTGACAGCCTGCTGCAGGTCGGCTACGACGCTGATGTCCGAAGCAGTGATCCCGTTCAGCATGCTCCTCTCTCCGGTGATCGTCACCCGTACGGGCGTCGCCTCACCGTCGCGGAGACACACCAGACCGGTATCATCGATATATGCCTCGTTTACCAGTTCGACATTTGACAAAGTAAAACTCTTGCTGATGACAGGATTGTCAATATTGACCACTACCAGCCACAGGACTATACCTATCAGGATAGAAATAATCTTGAGCGATAAATTGTCAGTCAGTTTTCTTTTCATCTTTTGATTCTACCTCTCAGCAGCTGACGAAGCTTGCGGTTTTCCACAACTTTCTTGTCCTGAATTTCCGTCAGGGCTTTTTTCAGTTCGGCGTTCGTAACATTGCTGATCAGCCTTCCTCGTCTTGCTATGGATACATGCCCTGTCTCCTCCGACACAATGATCGTAAGAGAATCGCTCACTTCGCTGATGCCCACACCTGCGCGGTGCCGGGTCCCCAGCTGTTTGCTGAGCTCCATGTTGTCGGACAGAGGCAGATAACAGGTGGCGGCAACGACACGATTGCCGCGGACGATAACAGCTCCGTCATGGAGCGGGGTGTTCTTTTCAAAAATGTTGATCAGCAGCTGGCTTGTAAGGATCGCGTCGATATTGATGCCGGTGCGTTCGTACTCGCCCAGCCTGACATCCTGTTCCACCACAATGAGGGCTCCCGTCCTCACTGCGCCCATCTCAAAGGCTGCCCGCGTGATCTCGTTGATGGTGCGGTCTGTAAAGCGTTCTTTTACATCCTTTCCGGAATCCAGCGAGAACAGATTGGCGAACAGTTTTCGCTGCCCAAGCTGTTCCAGCACACGCCTGAGCTCGGGCTGAAAAATGATGATCAGACCGATGATCAGGACGCTGGCCAGATTGCGGAAAAGCCAGAGGATCGTATTCATCCTGAGCACGTACGCAACCAGGATGAAGGCCGCGATCACAAGGATACCTTTGAGAAGCGAATACGCCCGGGTAAACTTGATCCATACAATAAACTGATACACAAAATAGGAAATCAGAATGATCTCGAGAATGTCCGTGATCCCGACTACAGGTATCGTGATCCTGGACAGGAATTTCATCAGAAACGACAGGACGTTCTGCACTGCAGTCCTCCTTCTGTTTTTCTCCGCAGAGTGAGCGGAGATATCAGTTCTGACCGGTTACGATCAGAGATCTTTAAGAGACTCTTCCAGTTTTTTTTCAAAGTCGATCCGGTCGACATCGACAGCCGTCTCCACAGGAGGCGCCTCCTCGGTGCGCCGTGTATACTGCAGAGGAGGAAGCTCTTCTCTTCCGGGATGCGGTTCATAACTCACGACCGGGTCGGACGACTTGCGCTCGGAACCCGAGGGCTGGCCGGTTATCCTCTTGATGCTTCGCTTCGAGGTCGAGACGGTAGCTTTGGGAACGGCCTTTACGTAGTAATAATACTCGTCGTCCTCATAGTTGAGCCTTTCGGTCCGGCTGTAGTCGCCGCCGAAGAAGAAGAACTCAAGGATAAGGCCGACCACGATCGAGATGCCCGCCTGAATGAGAAGCGGCTGAAGAAGGATCGTGACGTCAAGGAAATACGCCTCGAGCACGAACACCAGCACATACGTGACCCCGCCCGCTATGATGGCTATCCGCCATGCATAATCGAATGCGCGTGTCCTGATCAGGTTGACCAGCAGGATCACCACCGCAAAGGCGATGACCGTCATCCACATCGTCCAGTTGAGGACCAGTCCGTCGGCCAGAAGCTTAAGCCTCTGCAGGATCTCCAGATCGGGATTCAGGATGGCTTCGGAGTTGGTTTTGAGGAACCTGATAAAATAGTAGAGGATCACTCCGCTTGTGGACGGAAAGATCGAAAAAGCACTTCCCAGAAGGCCGGAGCCGATGGGAAGAAGGACAGGAACACCGAACCCGAAGGACAGCGGTGTACATATAAGTACCGGATATAATCCGCCCGAAAAGCGCAGAAAAAGAACCGCGATAAGAATGATCAGCACCAGCATAAACGCGCCGATCTCGATGCCCAGAGCGTAAGCATGCCCGATCATCAGTACAAAACCGACAAAAGCAGTCGCCCCCGACGGCAATATGCAGCAGATAAGGGCAAGGATCAGCAGCACAAAGATGCTGTTCAGCTGGGTCATATAGCCCATGTTTTCGTTTATCCACAGGAAATATACGAATGCGACAGCAAATTTAAACACCGGCATCAGGTACAGTTCCATTCTTCCGTACAGATTTTTTAATTTCTGTTTAAATTCAAGCAGCGCCGTCATCCGCTTATTCCTCCCGTGTTTCTGTATCCCGAGGGCTTTCTTTCCTCCCGGTTATACATTTTTTCGAGCCTGGTAAGTTCATCATAATAACCTCTCACGCTCTTTTTGGCAATATGATATTTGACCGAATACTGTATATACGTAAGGACCGTATAGACCAGGAGCACGATCACGTACCCCAGTGCGATATCGATCCCGATCTCCATGATATCCATCTTGTGGATATTATCCATCAGATACTCGCCGAAATAGACACCCACTGCCGCTACGATCAGTGCATATCCTATCGTGACCAGAAAAAAGTTTTTGATCAGTGCCAGTCCTATATAATCGCTGCGGTAGTACTTGCTGACGGGAAGGTACTTGCGCCCTTCGGTCTGCTCGTACAGAGCGAGCCTGTTCATCGTCCTGACTTTTTCTTCGTTCAGCACTTTATTGTTCTCCTTAACACGATCTGCATTGCCCGTCGGGCATAATGCGGGAAGTTTATACGATTATCTATTATAACATACAAGAACCCTCATGAAAAGGTTTTTTCAAGTTTTATGTTTACTAAACCGCAGGGTCATCTGACCGCTATGCATAAGGTCAGAAAGAAGACCGGTCCTGCGCCTGCGCTCTTTAAGCAGGAAGCGGCGGCGTCCATCGTGCTCCCCGTGGTGTAGACATCGTCGATCAGGAGTATCCTTTCGCCGGAAAGCCTGTATCTGCAGGAAAAAGCATCCTTCAGGTTTCGCCTTCTGTGGACATAATCAAGCTTTTTCTGTGCGGCGGTCTTTCTTGTCTTAAGCAGAATATCACTCGATACAGGTATGCCGGTACGGCCTGCCGCCTTCTCCGCAATGAGGCGCGCCTGATTGAAGCCGCGGGCCTTTTCCTTCTGCCTGTGCAGCGGAATGGGCACGATCAGGTCGGGGGCCCACCTTCGTATCGCGTCCCCTCCCCACTTTACCATCGCCGCCGCGTAAAAATCCGCATACTCCCTGTGTCCGTAAAATTTATACCGCTCCAGCGACCTTTTCCACCGGTCGTCATAGATGAATATCGCCCGTCCCTGCTCGAAGACATGGGGATGCGCCGTGCACATCCGGCAGTACTCTCCCTCGCCGGTCAGCGGTGCCCCGCATTTCATGCAGAGCGCAGGCGCATTTTCCTCCTCGTCCGCAGGGACGATAAGCGGCCTGAGCATGTTTTCACAATCCGGACAGATCAGTCTGCCCTGCGGGCGAAGGATCTCGCCGCAGCCGGGGCATTTTCTGGGGTACAGAATATCGAGTATCTTTTCTGCTATATGATTCAATATATATCATCCTCCGATCCTTTTGCGAACTCCGTTATCCTTTTGTCCAGGTAGCTGTACCTTTTCATCTGTTGTTCGTTGCGGATCATAGAGGCAAACGTCTCTTCGCTCCCCACTACCGTCACACATTTTCTGGCTCTGGTGACTGCCGTGTAGAGCAGGTTCCGGTTCATCAGCATCCGGGGGCCGGTAAGCAGCGGCAGGATCACCGCCGGATACTCGGACCCCTGTGCTTTGTGTATGGTGATCGCATATGCAAGTTCGAGCTCCTCGAGCTGTTTGAACGAGTATTCTGCGGTCCTCCCGTCCTCAAATTGAACGGTGACGCACTCGGCAAACTCGTTGATCTCCTCGAGGATGCCGGTATCTCCGTTAAAGACACCGACGCCTTTTGCGATCGGAATGTTGTATCTGCCTTTTATCTCCCACTCCATCTGATAGTTGTTGCGGATCTGCATCACCTTGTCGCCTTCGCGGAAGACTCTGTCGCCCTGCTCCTTCTCTCTCTTGCCGGGAGAAGGCGGATTGAGGTATTTCTGCAGGATAAGATTGAGGTTTTCCACTCCCAGGGTGCCTTTGCGCATGGGCGTCAGCACCTGGATCTCGGACGGGGGAGCGTCCACATAACGCGGAAGCTTTTCTTTGATCAGCGCGATCATCACGCGCAGGATCATGTCCGTATCATATCTTTTAAGGAAGAAAAAGTCTCTGCTCTTATTGTCGGTGGCTACCTGCTCTCCCCTGTTGATCTTGTGTGCATTGACGATGATATCGCTGTCCATCGCCTGCCTGTGGATCTTTCTGAGGGTGATGACAGAAAAGCAGCCGCTTCTGATGATGTCCCTCAGCACATTGCCCGGCCCCACGCTGGGAAGCTGGTTTTCGTCCCCCACCAGGATAAGGCGGGTGCCGGGGACCACCGCCTGCAGAAGCGAGTGCATGAGAAAGATATCCACCATGGACATTTCGTCGATGATGATCACATCCGCCTCCAGAGGATTCTGTGCGTTTCGCTCGAAGTGCACCTGACGGCTTTCCTGCCCTTCTTCCGGAAGTCCGCTGAGCTCCAGAAGCCGGTGGATCGTCATCGCTTCGTACCCGGTAGCCTCCGTCATCCGTTTGGCGGCCCTGCCTGTCGGTGCGGCCAGACTGATCAGCGTATCGCCGTCGTCAAAGTAGCGGATGATCGCGTTGATCGTGGTCGTTTTTCCCGTGCCCGGGCCGCCGGTGAGGACAAACACACCGTTTTCGGCCGCCTCAGAGACCGCTTTTCGCTGCATCTCGTCGAGGACCGTCCCTGTGTTCTTTTCGATATCCTCCAGTCTTTCTTCGGATACCCCGCGGCCTTTGGGACATTGCTGCTTGAGCTCTGAGAGCATTCTCGCGGTGTTCAGTTCTGTGTAATAATAGACAGCCGGGTAGATCATCACCCCGTCTTCTTCCTCCCGCACCACGATCTTGCGGTCCAGCGCCAGATCGGTCAGGTGCTTTTCCATATAGACGGGGTCCACCGAAAGGAGATCCGCCGCCTTTGCGATCAGCTCTTCCTTTGGCAGGCACACATGCCCCTCCTGGGCCGTCTGCTGTAAAATATACAAAATGCCGCTGCGGATCCTGTATTCTGAATCTGCCTGTATTCCTATGCGGCCCGCAATGTCATCCGCGATGCGGAATCCGACACCATCGATGTCTTCCGCAAGTCGGTACGGATTCTCCTGCAGCACTTTGTACAGTTCCTGTCCGTACTTTTGATAGATCTTCGCTCCGAGATTCAGCGAGATCCCGTATTTCTGCAGAAACATCATCGCTTTACGCATCCCGGCCTTCTCCGCAAGCTGCGAGGAAATGTCGAGTGCTTTACGCGGTGTGATCCCTTTGATCTCGGCGAGTCTCTCGGGCTCTTCTTCGAGGATGCGCAGTGTATCCTCGCCAAAATGCCGCACTATGCGGGCTGCCATTTTGGCCCCGATCCCTTTGATGGCGCCGCTCCCGAGATACCTCTCCATCGCAAGGCTGTCCTCGGGGGCCTGTTCCTCGTAGGCCGTGATCTGAAACTGCAGGCCGTAGGAGGCATGTCTGGTAAATTCTCCCTCTGCCTTGATCGCCGTTCCGGGTGCGATGTCGGGGAACGATCCGACGCAGGTCGTCTCTTCGTCCCCTTCTCTTTTAAGGACCAGCACCGTATACCCGTTCTCCTCGTTCCGGTAAATGATATGATCTATGTATCCTGTCAGAAATTCACTCAAGTGTCTCTCCTCCGTATGAATAAGGAAAGCCACACGCTGTTTCCCTGCATGTGGCTTTACTGCCGGCCGGAGTCAAATTTTGCCATGACCTCCGCATATTTTCCCGTTCCTACCACAGCGGCCGTCACCGGTTCATGGACGGTCATGGTATGAACGCCGAGCCTGTCCTCGATCAGTCTGTCAAGTCCGCTGAGCTGTGCGCCTCCTCCTGTCAGGAGAATGCCTCTGTGCACGATGTCTGCCGCCAGCTCGGGCGGTGTTTTTTCGAGCACGCCGTGTATGGTATCGACGATCTGGCCCGCCGGCTCACGCATGGCCATCCTCACTTCTTCGGATGAAAGCCTTACGATCTTCGGAAGACCGGTCACGACATTTCGTCCTTTAACGTCCATCACACGGATCTCCCTGTCGGCAAAAGCGGTGCCGATCCTGAGCTTGACCGTCTCGGCGGTCTCTTCGCCGATAAAAAGGCTGTGTTTTTCGCGCATGTATCTCATGATCGCCTGGCTGAAGCTGTCGCCGGCAACCCGCACAGAATTCTGCACGGCCATGCCGCCGATCGTGACGACCGCAGCGTCGGTCGTGCCGGCGCCGATGTCCACGATCATGTTGCCGAAGGGTTTTAAGATATCGATGCCGGCCCCGATCGCCGCGGCTATGGGCGCCTTGGCGAGATACACCTTGCGGGCGCCGGACTGATAGGTGGCCTCTTCGATGGCGCGGCACTCGATCTCCGTAATGCCGGCGGGGACGCACACGGCTATCCTCGGCTTTCGAAAAGCACGGCGTCCCAGCGCCTTGGAGATAAAATATTTGAGCATCTTTTCCAGCACGATATAGTCCGAGACCACACCGTGGCGGATCGGCCTCACGACCTCAAGGTTGGTGCTCGGCCTTCCCGTCATCTGTCTTGCTTCCTCGCCGATGGCGCGGATCTTGCCCGCGTTGCGGTCGTACACGGCCACAGTGGGTTCCGAAAGCATGATGCCCTGTGTTGTTGAATAGACCAGGCTGTTCCTGGATCCAAGATCGATTCCGATATCAGTGGCAGGCATTTGTATTTTTCCTTTTCTATATATAATGGCCCGTGTAGGAAGCGGGATTTGCCGCGATCTCCTCGGGAGTTCCGGACGCGATCACCGTGCCGCCGCCCTCTCCTCCCTCGGGGCCCATATCTATAATGTAATCCGCTGTACGGATTACGTCAAGGTTATGTTCGATCACGACCACGGTATTTCCGCCTTCGGAGAGTCTCCTCAGAATATCGGTCAGCTTGTGCACATCCGCAAAATGGAGTCCCGTAGTCGGTTCATCCAGGATATAGATGGTGCGGCCGGTGCTTCTGCGGCTGAGCTCGGTGGCCAGCTTGATCCTCTGGGCTTCGCCTCCCGAAAGCGTGGTGGAAGGCTGGCCGAGGCGGATGTAGGAAAGGCCCACGTCGTTCAGGGTTTCGATCTTCCGCCTTATGCTCGGCATATTCTCAAAGAACAGGAGTGCTTCTTCCACCGTCATGTTCAGTACATCGTAAATACTTTTATCCTTATATTTTACATCCAGCGTCTCGCGGTTGTACCTGCGGCCTTTGCAGACTTCGCACGGCACGTAGACGTCCGGCAGGAAATGCATCTCGATCTTGATGATGCCGTCGCCCGAGCACGCTTCGCAGCGTCCGCCTTTTACGTTGAAGCTGAAGCGCCCCTTCTTATATCCCTTAGCCTTGGCATCCGGCGTCGCGGCAAACAGATCGCGGATCTGGTCGAAAACACCGGTGTACGTGGCGGGATTTGAGCGCGGTGTACGGCCGATGGGGGACTGGTCGATACTGATGACCTTGTCCAGCTGTTCTATGCCCTCGATACTGTCATGCTTACCGGGGGTAGTCCGCGCATGATTGAGCTTTTTGGCCAGCACTTCGTAAAGAATGCGGTTGATCAGGGAGCTTTTGCCCGATCCCGAGACGCCCGTCACACAGGTCATCACCCCGAGAGGGATCTGCACGTCGATGTGCTTCAGGTTGTTCTCGGCGGCGCCGCGTATGGTAAGCCACCCCTCCGGTTTTCGCCTCACTTCGGGGATGGGGATCTTCTTACGTCCGCCCAGATATTCGCCGGTGACGGAGGCCGGGCAGGCGATCAGATCCTGTACGGATCCCATGGCCACCAGTTCTCCGCCGTGCTCTCCCGCTCCCGGACCGATATCGATAACGACGTCCGCCGCACGCATGGTCTCCTCGTCGTGCTCGACGACGATCAGCGTGTTTCCGAGGTCGCGGAGCTTCATCAGCGAATTCAGCAGTTTCTGATTGTCCCTCTGATGAAGCCCGATGCTGGGCTCATCGAGAATGTAGGCCACGCCCACCAGGCCGGAACCGATCTGGGTAGCCAGACGGATACGCTGGGCTTCGCCGCCCGAAAGCGTCCCCGTGGCCCGTCCGAGGGACAGGTACTCCAGCCCGACATCGCTCAGGAAGCGGACTCTGGAGTTGATCTCCTTCAGGATCTGTTTGCCGATCAGCTTCTGCTGTTCGGTGAGCTCCATCCCGCCGAGGAATTCCAGCAGACGCTCGACGGACATCTGTGTGATCTCATAGATATTCTTATCTGCGACCGTCACCGCGAGGGACTCTTTTTTGAGCCTCTGACCGCGGCATGTGGTACAGGGCGTGATGCGCATGAAGGTTTCGTACTCCTGCTTCATCGTGTCGGAGCCGGTCTCGCGGTAGCGCTGCTCCACATTTCTGATCAGACCGGGGAATGCCACGTCGTACACCCCTTCTCCGCGCTGTCCTTTATAGTGCACCTTGACCTGTTTGCCGTCGGTTCCGTAGATCAGGATGTTCTTTATTTTTTCCGGGTAGTCCTTGTAAGGCGTGTTGAGGCTGAACTGATATTCCTTTGCGAGCGCTTCGAGGATCGCATGGGTAAAGCTGCCCTTCTCTGTACTGGACTGCCACCCCATCACCACTATGGCCCCGTCCTCGATGCTTTTGCTCTCATCGGGGATCATCAGCTCGGGGTCGAACTCCATCTTGTATCCCAGACCCGCACAGTCCGGGCAGGCGCCGAAGGGATTGTTGAAGGAAAAGCTTCTGGGCTCGATCTCGTCTACGCTGGCCCCGCAGTCGGGGCACGAAAAGCTCTGGCTGAAGTTCAGATATTTGCCGTCCATCGTGTCTACGACCAGCAGGCCGTCGGTGAGCCCGAGCACCGTCTCGATCGAATCCGCAAGACGTTTTTCCGTGCCCTTTTTCACCACAAGGCGGTCCACGATGATCGCGATAGTGTGCTTGACGTTTTTGTCCAGTTTGATCTCTTCCGACAGCTCGTACATGTTGCCGTCGATCTGCACACGGACATAGCCGCTTTTTCTGGCCTGCTCGATGACTTTGGCATGTGTACCTTTTCGGCCTCGGACCACGGGAGCCAAAAGCTGAAGTCTGGTCTTTTCGGGCAGGGACATGATCTGATCGACCATCTGGTCGACGGACTGCCTGCTGATCTCGCGCCCGCAGTTCGGGCAGTGCGGGATACCGATCCTCGCGTAGAGCAGACGGAAATAGTCATATATCTCCGTCACGGTACCGACCGTCGAACGGGGATTGCGGTTTGTCGATTTCTGGTCGATCGAAATTGCGGGAGGAAGTCCTTCTATGCTCTCTACATCGGGCTTTTCCATCTGTCCCAGGAACTGCCGCGCATAGGAAGAGAGCGATTCCATGTATCTTCGCTGGCCTTCCGCATAGATCGTGTCAAACGCGAGCGAAGACTTTCCCGAACCGGAGAGTCCGGTGAGCACCACGAACTGATCGCGGGGAATATCCACATTTATGCTTTTCAGGTTGTTTTCGTTTGCTCCGCGGATGCGGATAAACTTGCTTTTTGGGTTTCGTTCAGTCATAAAGATCTCCTTCATCGAGCAGAAAGTCCGCCATGACGCGGTTGCTCACGTGAATGCCTCTGTCCGTCAGAAAAACTCTGCCGTCCTCCTGCGCCAGCAGGCCGAGATTTGTATATTTCATCAGTACACTGCCATACACTTCTTCCATGCCATGGCCGAAGCGTCTCTGAAACTCTTCTTTTTCTACTCCTTTGGTCATGCGAAGGCCCAGGAACATAAATTCTTCCATCTTGTCCTTCTGCGTGAGCGTCTGTACATTTTCGAGAAGCAGATCTCTGTCATCTGCATTTCGAATATACTCCTGCAGATCATCCGTCACAGAATATCTCCGGCCATGCCGAAGTGAAGCGGCGGATATTCCAAAGCCGATATAGTCCTTTCCTGTCCAGTAGGAAGAATTGTGCCGGCACTCCCGCCCCAAAGTCGCGTAGTTCGAGATCTCGTATCTGTGAAAGCCGTACTCCTTGAGGATATCCGCCGTGTCGTCGTACATCCGGTATTCGGTATCCTCATCGGGCAGGTCAAGCTCCATCTTTGCAAAAGGAGTCCCCTCCTCCACGATAAGGCTGTAGGCGCTGATGTGCTCCGGTTTTAAAGCCGCGGCCTGCCGAAGAGTTCTGCCCCAGCCTTCCCTCGTCTGTCCCGGCAGGGCAAACATGAGGTCCAGGTTGATATTGTCGAATCCGGCCTTCCGGGCAAGATCGAAGCTCTCCAGAAAATCGTCGAAGGTGTGGATCCTCCCGAGAACCTTCAGCTCATTGTCGTCCGTCGACTGGAGCCCGAGGCTCAGGCGGTTGATTCCCATGCGGCGGTACATTTTCAGCTTATCATAAGACAAGGTCCCCGGATTTGCCTCTATCGTGATTTCGGCCTCCGGGGACACCCTGAAAACTCTGTAAATTTCGTCAAAAACGCCGGAGAGCGCGGATGGGTCTACGGTGCTCGGAGTGCCTCCTCCGATGAAGACCGTGTCAGCTTCTGTACCTTTCTCGCCGCAGAAACGGATCTCCCGCGTCAGGGCGTCCATATAGGCTTTCTTCACGTCCTCCCCCGCCGGTGCGGACAGAAAATCGCAGTACAGGCATTTTCTTTGGCAGAAAGGAATGTGCACATATATGCCTGTCCGCCTCTCATCAATACCCGTAGTCATAGTCGTAGTCATAATTATAGTCGTAATAGCCCGAATCGTAATCGTAGCTGCTGTCGTAGT